>JBMNOT010000184.1:0-4233 GCA_050943225.1 Christensenellales bacterium
ACCGAGAAGCTGATGGCGCTTTCGGGCGGCAAGGGATATAACGACGTGCTGGTGATGGTGCCCGTCAGGTCGGTCATCGAGCAGGGCGACAGCATACTCTGCAAAGACGGCTGCCTCAACTTCTTCGCCGGTCCCACCGACCCGAATTTCTCAGCCAGCCTCAACTTCTACAACGTACACTACTCGTTCACGCACATCGTGGGCACCTCAGGCGGCAACATCGACGACATGCGGGAGTCGCTGGATATGATGAGCAAGGGCCTGATTAACCCGACGTCCATGATCACCCACGTGGGCGGCTTGGACAGCGTGGTGGAAGCCACCCTGCACCTGCCCGAGATACCCGGCGGCAAGAAGCTGATTTACACGCACATCTCCATGCCGCTCACCGCTATTGACGACTTCCCGAAGCTGGGCGAAAAAGACCCCTTCTTCAAAGACCTGGCGGACATCACGGCAAAAAGCGGCGGCTTCTGGAGCCCCGAGGCCGAGAAATACCTGCTGGCTTACGGAAAGCCGATTGAAGAGGCATAAATCCGCCGTGCTTTCGGCGGCGTTTCCTAAAAGCCATGTATCAGGGGGCCCGTATGAACAGAATACCGCTCAACATTCCCAATATGCTGACGCTGTTCCGGCTTGCGCTGGTGCCGGTCTGTTCGATATTCATCTATTTCGGCAGGATGCTGCCCGCGCTCATCATATACATCATCGCCTGCTCAACAGACCTGCTGGACGGGTACATCGCGCGCAAATACCGCCTCATCACCGAGGCGGGCATACTGCTGGACCCCCTGGCGGACAAGCTGATGTCGGTATTCGCCGTCATCGCCTTCACCGTATCGGGCGCGCTGGGCGAAATGGGCTGGCCCATACTCATCGCGCTATTCGCCAAGGAGCTGCTGATGATCGGCGGCGGCGTCTTCCTCTACTTCCGCGACATCATCGCCCCGGCCAACAAATTCGGCAAAGTCGCCGCGTTCGTGTTCAACACGTCGGTGGCTTTCGCCTTCTTCCATAAGACCGTCTCGCCGTGGCACATCTGGTTCATGAGTTTCGCGCTGGTGCTGTCGCTGGCGTCGCTTTTCCAGTACGCCTACCTCAACATGTACAAAAAATTGAAGCAGAAAGCGGCCTCCGCCCAAAACCAGCCCGCAAGCAACAGCCCTTCCTCATCGGAATTGTAATTACCACGATCTCCCGCTAATTAAAAAGGGACCGCGCGTTGCCGCGGTCCCTTTGCATTACGTATCTTGTTTACGGAACCTGCATGTGGATGATCACGCTGGCCGACTCGATATCGGTCACGTCGTACCACACGACGTCCTTGCCGTTCGCGCTGGTGAGTATGCCCTTGGTGCCGTCCTTGGAGAGTCGGCCGGTGGAGCCGTCCTTGAAATAGTAGATCATAATCGTGCTGTCCTTGCTGGTATACGCCACAAAACCGTCGCCCATGCAGTAGTTGAGAACGCCTTCCGCTATCAGCACCGGCTGGGAATACGTATCGCCCGTCTTGGTGCACAGCATCAGGTTGCTGGCAAGGTCGCGCGGACCGTTTAAAAACACGATGTTGTCGCCCTCTATCATCGGGTCGTACACATAGGTATCGGGGCCCGGCAGGAACAGCACACTCTGCTTGTCCCCGCCCTGTTTGAGCGGAATGATGCGCAGCTCGGCCTCAGTGGACGCGGAAGAGTTTGCCGGCACCTTGGTCTCGTCCTTGGGCTCCACGAATATAATGGCGTCCTCCGACATATACGCGGCGCTGGGGGAGAATCGTATCGAGTTGGGGTCCACCAGCTCCTCAATCACCGTGGTTTCCCGCGTATCCAAGTTATATAGATAGAGCTTGTCCGTGCCGCCGCCCGTCTGCTGCATCCACAGCGCAAGGTTGCCCACCAGAGAAACCTTGGGCTTGCCGTACAGATACTCGCGCATCACAAACGCTTCTTTGGTTTCCCGGTTATAGGCGCACACCGAACCGCCGTTTTCGTTTTTGCAGTCCAGGTATACGATATACTTTTCGTTGATCCTAGGTTCAAACAGGTGGGCGTTGGTGAGCTTGATCTCCGCCACCTCTTCGGCCGTTTTGGTGTCCAGGTTGTATATCGCAATCCTGTCGAGCGTCGGCGCCGATTCCCCGGGTGCGCCGGTGGAGAACACCACTTCGCGCCCGTACACGTACGGGTCGTTGATGGAGTTGTAATTGACGGGAAGCTCCTCAGCGCCGTCCGACATGTCCGGCTTGGCGATGGGCGTGGGAGCCGGCGTTGCCGTCGGAGCGGCCGTAGGCGTCGGTGAGGGCTCCGGCTTGCCCCCGCCGCCAAACAGCGGCACGATCACGAATATCACCAGCAGCACCAGGCCGGCCGCCGCCGCGACCAGTCCGGCGATTTTCAGGATGGGCGCCAGGTTAGACGCGCCAAACCGGAAGGCGCTTCTCGATCTGCGGCCCCTCTTTAAACGCATGTTTATGCGCCGCCGTCTCCTTCTGCCACCGTCAATGAAACTCAATACAGATTACCTCCGAACCGGTTTTGCGCTCATCCTGCTACTAAAAGCATTATACCAAAACACGTCTATTTATCAACCCGCAGGGCACAGCCCGTCCCCTGCACGCGCCCAATCTTTCAGCCTTATCGCAGCCATCCGCTATATCGGCTCCTCTTCCTCCCATGCATACTTCTTGGTGAGGAAAGAGAGCGCCGCCTCGTTGAAACGGTCCGCCTTCTCCTCATGCACCAGATGCCCGCAGTTGCGCACCCGGATATGTTCCGCATGGGGAGGAATCAGCGCGTAATCGCGTATCATTTCCTCGGTGTGCAGCCTGTCCTCAGTGCCGGAGAACACCAGCATGCGATGCCGTATGCTCTTTAAAATCGACCGCACGTAAGTGTCGTCAAAATGCATCATCATCATAACCAGCGTCTCGCGCACGTCCCGATGGCGCAGCGGCTTATAATATCCCGCCACAACCTGGGACCCTATCTGCGTGGCGTCAAAAAACAGGTCGCTTAAAACGTTGCGTACCGCCGTCTCAGAAAGATGCATCAAAAATAACGTGCGGCCCAGCCAGGTCGTCAGCGCGCGCAGCGCGAACGGATAGTTTTCGTTGGGTCCGCCGGGCGAAACCAGAACAAGGCGGCCCACGCGTTCAGGGTTTGAGTGGGCGTACACCAGCGCGCTGAGCGCCCCGGTGGAAAACGCGCCGATATGCGCCCTTTCTATACCCATCGCGTCCAGAAACGCGCCGATCACCAGCGCATTTTCTTCCACGGTGTAATAAATATTGGGGTGGCCGCTGAAGCCGCAGCCCGCCAGGTCCATCGCGATCACGCGGTAGCCGCAGTCCGCAAAGAAATCGATATTCTGCCGCCAGGTGAACAGCGACTGACCGATGCCGTGTACCAAAAGCAGCGTTTCTCCGCCCGTATCGCCAGTGTCAAAATAGCGTATCGTCGTGTCAAAGCGGAATATCTCCGGACCCGTCTCCGATTCACCCTCGATGTTAAAGGTAATATTAACGATATCGCCGGCAAACCTGTCGCTTTTATAAGTATGCCGCGGACGGCCTTTATAGTTGTAACTCTTCACCGCCAAACCAGCACCCCCAAAACAACCGGCGCAAAAATCATGCTGTCAAATATGCTGTGAATAGCGAAAATCCGGTGGTAGACACAATATACTACGGATGCATCAATAATTCAACCCTTTGGGTTAACTTTTATGCAATATATGTAATATTAATTTAATATTAACCTCTTTCCCAGCGCCAGCGCGCTCTTTTTCAGCGCCTCCCGGCTGTTGCGCTTCGGGTTCATCACGCACTCCCTGTGCAGCGCCTTCAATATTTCCCCCACCATGGGCGACGGGGGAATGCCCAGCCACTGCGAAATATCATGCCCGGTCACTTTGAGCTCGGCCACCGTCCACGGCACGCCTTCCGCCAGCATATTATCCAGCTCGCGCTGCCAGTTGTCCGCCGACGCCACGCGCTGCACCGGCCAGCCGGAGCCCACAACGTCCGCGCGCCGCAGCGCAATCAGCCGCTCAAACGTCTCCCGGCCGAGCATCACCGCCCGCCGCCGTATCGTTTTCGGCTTGGCCTTGCCTTCAAGGTCAAACATATGATAACGCACCAGCGGCAGCACGGCATCCCGGGTGCGGTTGTCAAACCGCAGCGATTCCATCTCCTCCCTGGCCAGCGCCTCGCCCAGCTTTTCGTGGCCGTAGAAC
>JBMNOT010000185.1:0-4219 GCA_050943225.1 Christensenellales bacterium
TGATTTTTTATTCCGCAACGTCCTTGCCGCAGCACTTTTTGTACTTTTTGCCGCTGCCGCACGGGCACGGCTCGTTACGGCCGACTTTGTTGGACACTGCCTGGCGCTCCGACTGCCATTTGGCGTGTATCTCCCGGCGTTTCATGGGCGATAATAGAGCCATTTGGCTTTGGCGTCCAGCATGTTGTAGTACAGCTTCTCGAAGTCTACCTTCAGCGATACGTCGCTGTCTTCGACAAGCGATTCCAAGTCTACTTCTTTCGCCAGGCTGGTGTTGATGCCGTCCATAAAGCCGGCAAACACCACCGGGCTCATGCCGAACTCTTCTGCGAGGGCAGAGAGCTTGCCCTCATAGAAGTTTTCCCTGCGCTGAAGTATCTTTTTGTATGCCTGCGTCTCGATGTCCAGATATTCAGTCCAGAACGCCTGATGTTCCGCCGGAGACATCTGGGCATCTGCCATCCCTCTCCATTGGCTGTATAAACTCATTTGCTCTCCCCCAGCATGTCTTCCAGCGTGCTCTTAATCGCTCTGATGAAGTCTTCCGTGTTCACTTTTTGCTTGTGCGGCAGCTCGCTGAGCGCATACAGGTCGCCCGTCATCACGCCGCTCTCGATGGTGGCGATGGCCGCCTTCTCCAGCTTGTCCGCAAACTCGACCAGCGCGTCGTTGCCGTCCAGCTCGCCGCGCTTGCGCAGCGCGCCCGTCCAGGCAAACAGCGTCGCCATGCTGTTGGTGGACGTCTCCTTGCCTTCCAGATGCCGATAATAGTGCTTCGTCACCGTGCCGTGCGCCGCCTCGTATTCATACAGGCCGTCCGGCGATACCAGCACGGAAGTCATCATCGCAAGGCTGCCGTATGCCGTCGCCACCATGTCGGACATCACATCGCCGTCATAGTTCATGCATGCCCACACGAAGCCGCCCTGGCTGCGGATCACGCGCGCCACAGCGTCGTCGATCAGCGTGTAGAAATACTCGATGCCCGCCTTCTCAAACTTGGACCGATAGACGTTCTCGTAAATCTCGGCGAATATATCCTTGAAGCGGTGGTGATACTGTTTGGATATCGTGTCCTTGGTGGCAAACCACAGGTCGCGCTTGACGTCCAGCGCGTAGTTAAAGCAGCTCTTCGCAAAGCTTTCAATGGACTTCGTGGTGTTGAACATGCCGCGCACCACGCCGCCTGACGCATCAAAATCCGCAATCTTGCGGCGCTCCACGCTGCCATCCTTGCGGGTGACCACGAGCTCCGCCGTACCCTCACCGTCCACAACGCACTCCTGCGCGTTGTAGATGTCGCCAAAAGCGTGACGCGCAATGATGATGGGCTGGGTCCACGTCCTGACGGAAGGCGTTATGCCCTTGACGAGTATGGGTGCCCGGAACACCGTACCGTCCAGCATCTCGCGGATGGTGCCGTTGGGGCTCTTCCACATCTTTTTTAAGTCGTACTCCTCAACGCGCTGGGCATTGGGCGTGATGGTGGCGCACTTGACGCCCACGCCGTATTTTTTGATGGCTTCCGCGGCCTCAATGGTTACGCGGTCTTCCGTCGCGTCGCGCTCCACCAGCCCCAGGTCGTAGTATTCGGTGTTCAGTTCGATATACGGCTCAAGCAGATAATCCTTTATCATCTTCCAGATGATCCGGGTCATCTCGTCGCCGTCGATCTCGACCAGCGGGACCGGCATCTTCACCTTTGTCATGAGGTCTCTCCTTTATAGTAAAAATATTTTTCCAGTTCACACGCGTCACATTCTAACCGAAACCAGGGCAAAAAACAAGACGCAATTCACTTTAGCCGCTATTTGACGGCCTTACGGTCGAAATAGGGGCTCTTGGGAGCGGCAGACAGCGGCAGGCCGAAAACCGCGGCCACATCGTCGCCCAAAATCTTCATCTCCTTCGCAGCCGCGCCCACAGAATACATCACGCGGCTATCGAGCCGCATATCGGCCGCACGCGCCGCTGCGCTGCCCATCGCGATGCCGAGGTCATTGAGGTTGTATGCGCACGGCACAGTGGGATACTCGCTTTTCTTCCCGCACGTCTCAAAACCGCACAGTCCGCAGTTGAGGCCGAGCACCTTAATTTTGGTGCCGATCAGCAGCAGCGCCTGAGAGGCCATCAGGTTGTGAGCGTCACGGACAAAGAAATCGGCTGCCCTTCCCTCTTCATGCATACGCATCATCGTCTGCGCGACGGCGGGCAGTTCCTCGGCGTCCAGCACCGCAATTACGAGATTGTCCATGCCGCGAGCTTTGGGCGCGGTGCGCGCTGCGTTCGCGATCTGCCGTGCTGCTTCCACCACTGTTTTTTTCACGTCTTCGTTCTGAAAATAAATCGCCATAGAGATTATCCCTCCTCCGAAAGATTTGGTCCGCGTAATAAAACCGCCGGGACTATGCCCGACGGTCATATCGTTATATTGCGTTACGCCGCCAAGCCTGATTGACGGAATCTGAAGAAGATTACTCCTCTTCGGCGTCCTTCTTGGCCTGAGCGATCACCTTTTCGGCGATGTTGTTTGGCACCTCTTCATAGCGCTCAAAGAATATCTTGAAAGAGCCGCGCGCCTGCGTCATGGAGCGAAGGTCCGTCGCGTATTTGAATATCTCAGCCAGCGGCACCTCAGCCACGACCTGCTGAACGCCGCCCGCCGGGTTCATGCCGAGGATCCGGCCGCGGCGGCGGTTGATATCGCCAATGACGTCGCCCATGTATTCCTCGGGTATGGTGACTTCGAGGCGGTAGATGGGCTCCAGCAGCACCGGATCAGCCTGGGAGCAGCCCTGCTTATAAGCGAGGTTCGCCGCAATCTTGAACGCCATTTCCGACGAGTCAACCGGATGGGAGGAACCGTCAAACAGCGTAGCGCGAAGTTTCACCATCGGATATCCGGCCAGCACACCCTTGGTGATGCTTTCGCGCAGTCCTTTTTCCACGGCGGGTATGTACTGCCGCGGTACCGCGCCGCCCACCACTTTGTCGACAAACTCGAAATCCGCATCGGAATCATAAATGGGTTCAAACTCGATATGCACATCGCCGAACTGGCCGTGACCGCCCGACTGCTTTTTGTGGCGCCCGTGCGCCTGCACTTTCTTGCGGATGGTCTCGCGGTATGGTATCTGCGGGTCGATGAGCTGCGCTTCCACGCCAAACTTGTTCTGCAGCTTTTTGCAGATGACTTCGAGATGAAGCTCACCGAGGCCGCTCACCAGCGTGTCGGACGTCTCCGCAGATTTCTCGATGCGGAAGGACGGGTCTTCCTCCGCCAGGCGGTTCAGGCCGGAGAACACCTTTTCCTCTTCGCCCTGTTTCTTAGCTTTTACCGCCAAAGAGATGCACGGCTCGGGGAATTCGATATCCGGGAATACAACAGGCTTGTTCTCGTCGCAGAGCGTGTTGCCCGTCACGGTGTGCTGCAGCTTGGCCAGGGCGCCGATGTCGCCCGCAGCCAGCTTATCCACAAGAATTTGCTTTTTGCCAGACATGATGTAAATCTGTCCGTACTTCTCCGACTTGCCGGTGTTGCCGTTTTTGATCGCCTGGCCGGCGGTCAGCTCGCCGCCCAGTATCTTGAATATCGACAGCGTACCCATGAACGGGTCCGTAACTGTCTTGTAAACCTGCGCCGCAAACGGCTGGTTGCTGTCCGCCGTGTAGACAACTTCTTCGTCTTTAGGCGTCTTCCCGGTAACGCGGATTTTCTTATCCGGCGACGGCAAAAACTCGACGATGTTGTCCAGCAGCAGCGAAATACCCAAGGCCGGAGCAGCCGCGCCCAAAAATACCGGCACCACGTCGCCTTCGGCAATGCCCACCTTGAGACCTTTCAGTATATCCTCTTTGGTAAGCTCCTCGCCCTCGAAGAACTTTTCCATCAGCGCTTCGTCGTTTTCCGCCGCATTTTCGATAATGGCTTCGCGGATCTCCGCTGCCTTCGACTTCACATCCTCCGGCGCGTCGATCTCTTTTATCTTCTTGCCGTCGAAGCCGTACCCTTTCATATCGATAACATCGAATATGCCCTTGAAATCAAGCCCCTGGCCGATAGGCAGCTGAAGAACGGTTATCTTGGTACCGAATTTCTCTTTGAGCGAGTCAACCACTATGTCGAAGTCCACGTGTTCCTTGTCCATCTGGTTGACAAAGAATGCTTTGGAGATGCCCGCCTTGGTGCTGGCGTCCCATGCCTTTTCCGCGCCCACGG
>JBMNOT010000186.1:0-4195 GCA_050943225.1 Christensenellales bacterium
CCCGGCATCGCCATCTCTCCTAGGTCATCACAGATTTAAAAAGCGGGGGCCGCAACCTCCGCTTTTAAGTCCTATGACATTTTAACAGAAATAATCTGCTTCGTCAACAGCCGACATATACGATTTTAATCTGTACAACAACTTTATTCTTTAGTAGAATGACATTATTGACACAATGGAGGGCACATATGTACTGTATCATATACAACCCGATAGCAGGCGCAGGCCGCAGCGCCAAAGCTATGGAAACAGTCCGGCGGCATCTTATGGAAAAAAACGTGCCTTTCACGGTGTTTGAAACCCAGTACAAAGAACATGCCATATTGCTGGCAAAAAATGCTGTGGGCAAAGGCTACAAAGGCATCATATCGGTGGGCGGCGACGGAACGCTGCGCGAGATCGCCAGCGCCATCCACGGCACGGACGAGACGCTGGGTATCATTCCGGCCGGTACGGGAAACGATTTCCGGGTTGCAGTGGGCGTACCCAAAGATCCGCTTCAGGCATTGGAAATTATTCTGGCAGGCCGCAAGCAGCGAGTTGATATCGGCATGCTGGGAGACAAGTATTACTTTCTTAACGTCGCGGGCACCGGTTTCGACGTGGACGTTATCAAAAACACGGCGAAGGTGCGGCGCTGGTTTACCGGCGGTTTCGCGTATTTTCTTGGCATCTTCCTGTCGCTGTTCGGCTACAAGTGCGTCAACATTGACCTCACGATAGACGGCAAAACATACAGGCGGTCCATATTGCTTATCGCCATTGCCAACGGCAAGTGCTACGCCGGCGGACTTCAGGTGGCGCCGCACGCGGATCCGGCCGACGGCCTTTTCAACATCGTTGTAATCAACCGCATTGCCAACTGGCGCATACTCTTCGAACTGCCCAAAATGAAAAAGGGCCAGCTCGAGCGTATATCGGTTTGCGAGCAGTTCACCGGCAGTGAACTATACATCGACGCCGATCAGCCGCTGCGTTTCGACCTGGACGGCGAAGTGTACGGCAAAACCCCCATCCGTATCGGCGTTCTTCCCCGGGCGCTCAACGTGTTTTGCGGGTAGATGCCGTGTTCCTGTGCCTGTGCAGTGCCTGATGTCAGCTCATGCCTGAAATTTGTGGTATAATACCGTTAACCGGCACAACAGAGGTGAACTCGTGAAACACCAAAGCAAACCTAAAAAAAAGCTGTCCAAAAAAGCGATCGCCTTTTTTGTGTGCGCCGCTGTCGCGCTGACCGTGCTGCTCGTCGGCCTCTCATTGTGGCTCTCTACCGTCATTTTTTCTCGCAGCACCGGAGACAAGAGCCTCACGCAGATGCCTTTTTCAGCTGACACGGAATACGCCTGTGTCGGCACCAACATCGTGTATCTCAACCAGCAGGTGCTCACCTGTATCGACGCCCGCTTAAACGAGATCTGGAAGTGCAGCATCGATCCCGGCAGCGTCCATCTTAACGCCAACGACGCCGTTATCGTCGCCTACGGCAAAGCAGCCATCCAGTGCATCGATAAAAACGGCGCGCTGCTGTTTGCCACGCGCATCGACGGCCAGGTGCAGTCTGCACGCGCCGGTATCAATAAGGTGGCGGTCTACGTTAAACAGGTGCTGGAAGACAAAACGCCGGCCTACATTCTGGTGTTCGACCTTGCGGGCAACAGCCTTTACCAGATCGACGTCGCAGGCAAATACGTGCTGGATTACGGCTTCGATTCCCAGGGCGACCAGCTCTACATGCTCGAGCTGGACGTGACGGGTTCGGTGCCGATATCGCGCATCAGCACTTACCGGCCTGAGACGCAGGCCATGACAGGCATCAAGGAGCTCAAAGACCAGCTGGTCACCGGCGTTTATATCATCGGAAAAGACATCTACGCGATGGGTACCACCCGCCTGACCGTCTATCCGGCTGCCAATACCGGCAACAGCCGCGATATATTGACCTACGGCTGGATGCCGGCGGATTTCAACGCATTCACCGAGACCAAGTTCGTCTACGTCCCCGCCCAGGAGGGATCAATCGAAATCGCCCGCATCATTCGCCCGTCGGGCGCCGAGACCAAGATCAACCTGCCGCCCGGCGTGTTCGGCGTTATCGCCACAGACGAGAAAATATATTGTTTTGCAAACGGTAGCTATTTCGTCTATACTAAAGACGGAAAATTCCTGCGCATGTATGAGCTGGGCTACGCGGCAGACGGCGTGCAGCGTGCCATCCCGGGCCATGTGTTTCTGACACAGGGGTCTTCCATCGCTTTAATGACGCTGCCATAAGGAGACGTGGCATAACCATGAACTGGGTTAGCATATTTTTTATACTGGTTATCGTCATCACGGTATTGGAAGGGCTGCACCGCGGCTTTTTGCATTCCGCCCTGAGTTTGGGCACATTCTTTTTGTCCATCATCACCGCTTTCCTGCTCGGCCCTGTGGTGTCTTCCGCTCTCAAGGCCAACCGCCTGATATTCAGTTTTCTGCTGTACTACACAGAAGGCGCTGAAAAGATCGTCAACTTTGAGCAATCCCGGATGCTGGTCAGCGACCTGACTCCGGCGCAGGCGGACGCCATCATCGCCAACTCGAGCGTGACCGAGCCGTTTGCCACCTTGATCCGCCAGAATGTGGACACCAAAGCCTTCGTGAGCAGCGGCATGCAGACCATCGGCGAGTACTTCAACATGACGATGGTGTGCGTTGTGCTCAACGTACTCGCCTTCGCTTTGGTGTTTCTGATCGCGCGGCTGGTGTATGGCTTTGTGCTGGGCGCCGTCAATTACACCGTGCGGTTTCCCGAGCTTCGGCAGTACGACCGCCTGACCGGAGCGCTGTTTGGCGCCACGCGCGGCGTTCTGGGCTGCTTCCTGATCGTGATGCTGGTGCCCGTCGCGATGCTGTTTATCCCGGTGGATAAAGTCATCGATTATTTCATGAGCTCATCGGTGGGCATGTTCTTCTACAACAACAACTTCTTCCTGCACCTGATTCCCGGCACCGTCTAGACACAAAATTGTTTCACGTGAAACAGCCAGGCCGAAATGCGACCTGGCTGTTTTTTGTTTATCATCAATGTTTCACGTGAAACAATCTACTTCTCGGAGGTCAGCAGCTCATAAAGGCTTTCCAGCTGTTCCGCGGAATAATAACTCAGTATGATTTTGCCCTGCTTCAAATTGCCTGTGATCTGAACGCGGGTGCCCAAAGCCGACGACAGCGTGTTCTCAGCCGACTCAATTTCAGGAACCGGCTGCCTTTTGCGGCGGGCCTTTGGCGCTTCGCTATACGATTTGACCATCTCCTCCACCGCGCGCACCGACAGCCCTTCCGCGACGATCTTTTTGGCAAGGCGCAGCTTGCTCTCGTCGCTCTTCAGCGACACCAAACAGCGGGCATGGCCGCTGGACAGCTCGCCAGATTCCACGAGGGCGCGCACGCCCTCCGGCAGCGTAAGCAGGCGCAGCGTATTGGCTACCGCGCTTCTGGATTTGCCCAGCCGCTCCGAGAGCTCTTCCTGCGTCAGTTTGTGCTCTGTCATCAGCATCTGCATGGCCTGGGCTTCTTCAATGGGGTTGAGGTCTTCGCGCTGGAGGTTTTCCACCAGCGACACTTCCATCAGCTCAGCGTCGGAATATTCTTTGACCACAACGGGCACGGTCTTAAGGCCCGCCATGCGCGCCGCGCGGTATCGCCGCTCGCCCGCTATGATGGAATACCGATCTCCCACCCGCCGCACGATAAGCGGCTGCACGATGCCGTATGTTTTAATGGACTGGGCGAGGCCTTCCAGCGCCTCGGAATCGAAATGCTTGCGCGGCTGGTTCGCGTTGGGGTCTATTTCGTTGACGTCGACATCCCGGATGCCCGATATATCAGCCGAAGAGGCGTTTATACTCTCGTCGCCGATCAGCGCACCCAAACCTTTTCCCAATCTCTGCTGTCTCACGATCTTTTCCCTCCGTTATAGGTGATAACCTCCTGGGCAAGTTCATTGTAGCACTGCGCGCCCAGGCAAGTCGCATCGTACCGGATGATGGGGAGCCCGAAGCTGGGCGCTTCCCCCAGCCGGACATTGCGTGGAATAATCGTCCGATAGACCTTGTTTTTGAAATACTTCTTGACTTCCTCCACGACCTGGGCGGACAGATTGGTGCGGCTGTCGAACATCGTCAAAACCACGCCTTCCACTTCCAGGCCCGGGTTG
>JBMNOT010000187.1:0-4172 GCA_050943225.1 Christensenellales bacterium
CGGTACCCAAGGAGGAAGCTCCGGCTAACTACGTGCCAGCAGCCGCGGTAATACGTAGGGAGCGAGCGTTGTCCGGAATTACTGGGCGTAAAGGGTGCGTAGGCGGCATGGCAAGTCAGATGTGAAAGCCCCGGGCTTAACTCGGGAACTGCATTTGAAACTGCTGTGCTTGAGTGCAGGAGAGGAAAGCGGAATTCCTAGTGTAGCGGTGAAATGCGTAGATATTAGGAGGAACACCAGTGGCGAAGGCGGCTTTCTGGACTGCAACTGACGCTGAGGCACGAAAGCGTGGGGAGCAAACAGGATTAGATACCCTGGTAGTCCACGCTGTAAACGATGGATACTAGGTGTGGGGGAGCTACAACCTCCGTGCCGGAGCTAACGCAATAAGTATCCCGCCTGGGGAGTACGGTCGCAAGGCTGAAACTCAAAGGAATTGACGGGGACCCGCACAAGCAGCGGAGCATGTGGTTTAATTCGAAGCAACGCGAAGAACCTTACCAAGGCTTGACATCCCTTGACCGCCATGGAAACATGGCTTCCCTTCGGGGCAAGGAGACAGGTGGTGCATGGTTGTCGTCAGCTCGTGTCGTGAGATGTTGGGTTAAGTCCCGCAACGAGCGCAACCCTTGTCATTAGTTGCCAGCACGTAAAGGTGGGAACTCTAATGAGACTGTCGGGGACAACTCGGAGGAAGGTGGGGACGACGTCAAATCATCATGCCCCTTATGTCTTGGGCTACACACGTGCTACAATGGCCGGTACAAAGGGCTGCGAAACCGCAAGGTGGAGCGAATCCCAAAAAGCCGGTCCCAGTTCGGATTGTGGGCTGCAACCCGCCCACATGAAGCCGGAGTTGCTAGTAATCGCGAATCAGCATGTCGCGGTGAATGCGTTCCCGGGTCTTGTACACACCGCCCGTCACACCATGGGAGTTGGGAGCGCCCGAAGCCAGTGAGCTAACCGCAAGGGGGCAGCTGTCGAAGGCGAGATCAATGACTGGGGTGAAGTCGTAACAAGGTAGCCGTATCGGAAGGTGCGGCTGGATCACCTCCTTTCTAAGGTGTAGAAATTAAAACGAGGGCTCATGCGCAAGCAGAGCGGACTGTATAGTGCTGGATTTTCAAGGTAAGAAGCCAACTGGGGGTGTAGCTCAGCTGGGAGAGCACCTGCCTTGCAAGCAGGGGGTCAGCGGTTCGAACCCGCTCATCTCCACCAGCAAGCTGGAAATGGGAAGGCCAGCAGCGATCAGGTGAGCGCACTTAGGCCATATGGGCTCATAGCTCAGCCGGTTAGAGCGCGCGCCTGATAAGCGCGAGGTCGGTGGTTCGAGTCCACTTGAGCCCACCATCCAGCACTAGATTGAGGTAGTCTGGAGACAGATATCTGAGTCTAGTGCTGGAGGCAAGTGACGCTAAGCGGCGCTGTCTGAAAGGGCGGCGGGCGAAGGCGAACGAGCCTTGAATAGCACCGGCCAAAAAGGCCGCAAGAGAACATTGAAAACCGCATATAGAGAAGAAGAAGCAAAGCTTTAACGAGAAGGGTAAAGCATACGAAAGTGTGCAATACAATTTCAAGAGAAAGCTTAGTCTTAGGAACCAGATAAAGAGGACACTGACAATCAAGCTAACAAGAGCGTAGAGGTGGATGCCTTGGCATCAGGAGCCGAAGAAGGACGTGGCAAGCTGCGATAAGCCATGGGTAGCCGCAAGCAGGCATCGATCCATGGATTTCCGAATGGGGAAACCCGGCTGGAGTTATGTCCAGTCACCCGTACATGAATCCATAGTGTGCGGGAGGGAACCCGGCGAACTGAAACATCTTAGTAGCCGGAGGAAAAGAAAGAAACCTCGATTCCCAAAGTAGCGGCGAGCGAAATGGGCACAGCCCAAACCAGAAGCCTTCGGGTTTCTGGGGTTGCGGGCCGGCATAACGCCATCACAAAGGTTAGTCGAAGCGTGCTGGAAAGCACCGCCAGAGGAGGTAACAGCCCTGTAGGCGAAAACTGGAGTGAGGCAGCCGGTACCAGAGTACCACGGGACACGTGTAATCCTGTGGGAAGCAGGGGGGCCCACCCCCCAAGGCTAAATACTACCTGATGACCGATAGCGAACGAGTACCGTGAGGGAAAGGTGAAAAGTACCCCGAGAGGGGAGTGAAAGAGAACCTGAAACCCTACGCTTACAAGCAGAGGGAGCAGCCCTGGCTGCTGTGACCTCGTACTTTTTGTATAACGGACCGGCGAGTTACTATGCGTAGCGAGGTTAAGGCGCTTTGAGCGCCGTAGCCGAAGGGAAACCGAGTCTTAAAAGGGCGTTAAGTTGCGCGGAGTAGACCCGAAACCAGGCGACCTATCCATGGACAGGTTGAAGTGAGGGTAAAGCCTCATGGAGGACCGAACCCACGTTTGTTGAAAAAAGCGGGGATGAGCTGTGGATAGCGGAGAAATTCCAATCGAGCTTGGAGATAGCTGGTTCTCCTCGAAATAGCTTTAGGGCTAGCCTCGTTTTGAGACATACGGAGGTAGAGCACTGAATGGGCTAGGGGGCCTCAAAGCTTACCGAACCTTATCAAACTCCGAATGCCGTATGTTATGAACGGGAGTCAGACTATGAGAGATAAGTCCCATAGTCAAAAGGGAAAGAGCCCAGAACACCGTCTAAGGTCCCGAAATCGTCGTTAAGTGGAAAAGGATGTGTAACTGCACAAACAACCAGGATGTTGGCTTAGAAGCAGCCATTCATTCAAAGAGTGCGTAACAGCTCACTGGTCTAGTGGTTATGCGCCGAAAATGTCCGGGGCTAAAACGGCGTACCGAAGACGTGTCTTGACTTAAAGTCAGGGGTAGAGGAGCATCGTGCAGTAGGCTGAAGCCGAATCGAAAGAGACGGTGGACAAGGCACGAGAGAGAATGCCGGTATGAGTAGCGAGAATAAAGTGAGAATCTTTATCGTCGAAAGCCTAAGGTTTCCTGGGGAAGGTTCGTCCGCCCAGGGTAAGTCGGGACCTAAGCCGAGGGCGAATGCCGTAGGCGATGGACAACTGGTTGAGATTCCAGCACCACCGGGTCAGCGTTTGACTGATGCAGTGACACAGGAGGATAGGCAAAGCGGGTTGATGGTAGAGCCCGTCCAAGCACTGAGGCTGGCAGCGTAGTGAAGTACGCGCTGCTATAGGCTGGGGTGTGATGGGGAGAGAAAATAAGTATCGAAGTTGCCGAATTCATACTGGCGAGAAAAGCTGCTAAAGGAGCTGAGCTGGTGCCCGTACCGCAAACCGACACAGGTAGGCGAGGTGAGAAACCTAAGACGAGCGGGATAACCTTTGTTAAGGAACTCGGCAAAATGACTCCGTAACTTCGGGAGAAGGGGAGCCCCCTTAAAGGGGGGCCGCAGTGAATAGGCCCAAGCGACTGTTTAGCAAAAACACAGGTCTGTGCGAACTCGAAAGAGGACGTATACGGGCTGACGCCTGCCCAGTGCCGGAAGGTTAAGGGGAAGTGTTAGTGGAAACGCGAAGCACGGAACTTAAGCCCCGGTGAACGGCGGCCGTAACTATAACGGTCCTAAGGTAGCGAAATTCCTTGTCAGGTAAGTTCTGACCCGCACGAATGGCGTAACGACTTGGGCGCTGTCTCAACAAAGGACCCGGCGAAATTGTAGTATGGGTGAAGATGCCCATTACCCGCGATAGGACGGAAAGACCCCGTAGAGCTTTACTGTAGCTTGGCATTGAATCCTGGCAATGGATGTACAGGATAGGTGGGAGACTGAGAAGCTCGGACGTCAGTCTGAGTGGAGTCGTCCTTGGGATACCACCCTTCCATTGCTGGGGTTCTAACGGCGTGCGGTGATCCCGGCGCTGGACATTGCCAGGTGGGCAGTTTGACTGGGGCGGTCGCCTCCTAAAGAGTAACGGAGGCGCCCAAAGGTTCCCTCAGAATGGTTGGAAATCATTCGGCAGAGTGTAAAGGCAGAAGGGAGCTTAACTGCGAGACAGACATGTCGAGCAGATACGAAAGTAGGGCTTAGTGATCCGGCGGTATGAGAGTGGAATTGCCGTCGCTCAACGGATAAAAGCTACCTCGGGGATAACAGGCTTATCTCCCCCAAGAGTCCACATCGACGGGGAGGTTTGGCACCTCGATGTCGGCTCGTCGCATCCTGGGGCTG
>JBMNOT010000188.1:0-4155 GCA_050943225.1 Christensenellales bacterium
CCATCTCGGCTCTTATCTCGCCCTCATACAGCAGGAAAATGCGGTCGCAGGAATTCAGTATTTCAGGCAGCTCAGACGAGAAGAACACAATGGATTTGCCCTCCTGCGCCAGCTCCCGAATGATATGGTATATCTCGGATTTCGCACCCACGTCTATGCCGCGCGTGGGTTCGTCCAGCAGCAGCAGCGAAGCATCCGCGAACAGGCATTTGGAGAACACCACTTTTTGCTGGTTGCCGCCCGAGAGCTTCGCCGTCTCTTTCTCTATGGTGTCTGTCTTGATGTCCAGTCTTTCGATGTATTCGCGGGCAGCAGCTTTCTCCTTGGCAACGCTGATGAGCCCGCCGCGGGAGATTTTCTTCATGTTCATGACCGGAATGTTGCGGCGGATGGTCAGCAGCGTAAAAAGCCCCTGCGTGCGCCGCTCTTCGGGCACAAACGCAATGCCCGCTTGAATCGTTTTGGCGGGCGATTGCCCTAGCTTCTTTCCGGCGAACTCGATGTGCCTGGTGTAACTGTCTGCGCCGAATATCGCGCGAGCCAGTTCCGTCTTGCCGGACCCCACCAGCCCGTAAAAGCCCACGATCTCGCCCTTTTTCACATCGAAAGAGATATTGCGGAGCTTGTGATTGGAGAGGTTTTTCACCCGAAGCAGCACCTCATCCGAACGGTTCTCCCGGGGTACATAGGATTCCATCACCGTCTTGCCAATCATCATTTGGATCAGTTCCATTCGATCCTTCACCTCGGACATCGGCTTGGTCGCGATATGCTTCCCGTCCCGCATTACCGTCACGTAGTCGCCCAGCTCGAATATCTCGTCCAGCCGGTGCGATATGTAGATGACGGTCACGTTCTGCTCGCGCAGTCCTTTCACAATGGAGAATAGCCTCTCGATCTCCCCATCCGACAGCGCGGCAGTGGGCTCATCCATGATGATGATATCCGCTTCCGACGCGACGGCCTTGGCGATCTCGATGATCTGCTTTTTTGCCACGCTCAGGCGGGACACGCGCTCCTTCGGGTTGATGCTCGGTTCGATGCGCCTCAGCACGTCCAGTATCTTTTTGATCTTGTCCGTCTTACGCAGAAAGCCGAATGTTGTGTCCTCGATGCCCAGCGTCAGATTCTCCTCCACGGTCAGCTGATCCACCACATTGAGCTCCTGGAACAGCGTACTAATACCCTTATCCCTCGCATCCTTGGTGCTTTGGGGCTTATACTCCACACCCCCCAGCAATATGGTACCGGAGGTACGGGGGTACGCGCCCGTCAGTATCTTGATCAGCGTCGACTTTCCGGCGCCGTTTTCACCGACCAGACAATGGATGGTGTTTTTTCTTACGTTGAAGCTGACGTCATTGACTGCCCTCACGCCTGGAAAATCTTTGACCAGGTTTTTGATTTCTAACGCATACTCACTCATGACTCTCTCCCATTCAAGCTTTGGGAGGAAGCACCTGGCTTCCTCCCGTTCAACGCTTTGCTTTTTTGATTAGCCCATGATATCCGCTTCAGTGTAGCTGGTGCCGAACTGCTCGTTGTACCACTTGATCACTTCGTCCAGCGTCATGTTCCAGGCATCAACAACCTGTACAGGTCCGAAGAACTCCTCAGCGGGCTGAGATACCTGCGCAACCTTGCCAAGGTAGACGTCCACGATGAGGTCGATGATGGCCTCAGACGTACCGATCGGCGGCAGGCCCAGAGAAGCTTTCAGCGAGCTGTTCGGGTTGAAGATGTCCTTGAGCTCGGAGAGCGGGCAGTCCACGCTGCAGACGATCTCAGTCAGCGGCTTGCCGTTGTCCATCTTGCCGCGGCCAGCATCGATCAGCGCAGCCATCGCACCGGGGGTCAGGTCGCCCGCCTCGGAGTAGATGATATTGACTTCCGGATGGGTCACGAGTATGTTGGCCAGAGCTTCCTTGGTCGCATCAGCGCCGGCGCTGCAGTCGTAGCAGCCAAGGTCGGTGTAGTTGCCCGCGCCAACAACGCTCTCGATGCCTTCCATAAACGGGTCGGTACGGCCGGTTTTCACCTCTCTGTTGTCCGGCCAGCCGAGCTGCACGGTCACGATGGGTTTGTCGGGATGGGCTTCAATCCACTTCTTGGCCGCATCCGCGCCCATCTGCCTGGAGCCGCCTGCCTCGTCGCTGCGGTAGGTCGGAATGCCGGTGTCAGCCAGCGAGCTGAAGAACGACGTCATCGCGATGCCCTGATCGATAGCATCCAGCACGCCGGGTTTGGCCGCGTCCGCTTCCCAGATGTGCAGCGTCGCACCGTTGAAGTCGGATGTGGCCAGCATGTCGACGTTCTGCGTCATCACGTTCGCGTCAGATTTGCCGTCGATGATGGTCACTTCGGCACCGTATTTCTCTTTAGCGTACTTCACAGCCGCATTGGCGCGCGCCTGATGGAACTCATTGGCCATCGTCGAGACAAAGTACGCGATCTTCATGCCCTCGGTGGTTTTTTCAGCAGGCTCCGACGGCTCTTCAGGCTGGGAAGGCGCAGCCGGCGCTTCCGTCTTGGCCGGCTCTTCGGATGCCGGGGCCTGTGTTTCAGCCGGAGCACTGGGCTGACAGCCAACCATCATCGCCACCACAAACAGCAGGCTCAGGAAAATAACGATTACCTTTCTCATTTTACTCCTCCTGTATTTATTTATTTAACCAACTGCAAACGGCAATTGGCTAATTATATTGTCACTTTGTCACGGCTGACTCTGCGGCTGCTCGTACAGTCTAACAGGCAACACCCGTTTTTGAGAATGTTTGCCGCAAAATTGGCGGCGTCATCAAATAGGCCTACTTAACCTGATGAAAACCGGGCACTTAGCATTGCCTGTTATGGGTCTCGTTCAGTTATTATAGCGATAAAGTTTTGGTTGCTGGTTTTACTTCGTTATTATAGTAACATGCATTGTGACAATTGTCAAACATTTTTCTTGACAATTGTTAAAAAACTTTTAACGTTGTGCATGCGGGAAAAAATATAACCTCCAGCATGTATGTGATTTAATCGTCATGCAGTATTGTCACAGCGTCAGTCCAGCTCGGGCAGGCGTTTGACTGCTTTCAGCCACGACTCCGGCAAATCGGCCATGCCGTTGCGCGCGCCCAGAATCGCGCCCGGTATCATGCCCCGCGTGGCCGAGTCGCCGCCGATGCGGGCGTTGAGCTGCATCGCCGGCCGGTAGTCGGACTCTGCCAGCAGTATCGCCATGATCACCGGTATGGCGTGCTCTGCGTGGCAGCTTTGACCCAGCGCTGCCGCCGTATCCGCCGCCGAAAGCCCTGCCGCTGCAGATACCTTTTCCATGTATGCCTCCAGCAGCGCCGTATCCTGCCCCTCCCGCTTCATGGTGGAAAGCGAATCCCGCAGCGCCTGCCTCAGCTCCACCGCCGCATCCTCCAGGCAGCGCAGCGTCACCCGCGCGAAAAACTCCGTGGCGGCAAGCGACGGCGCGCTGTTGTGCGTGACGGCGCTCTGGCTGACGGCGGCTTCCAGCGCCGCCCACGGATCCTCCACCCAGTAGAGCACGGGCGCAATCCGCGCCGCGCCGCCCAGCTCGTCGGACGCCGAGCCGCGTGGTTCACCCCTGTCTAACGCCGCCAGCGATTCTTTCGTCGCCCTGTCCATGTACCCGCGGTAGCCCGCCATTTGCCGACGCCATGTCTCGCGCCAGCCCTCCTCGGTATAGGCGCCGCGCCGTTCTTTGAGGTATTCGTGCAGCAGCAGCGCCTGGTCGCCGTAGTGAGTGTAGTCGCCCAGGTGCTTGCCCTTTGTGATACGAGTCGGGCAGCGGCTCCTGCGGCTCAGTATAGTCTCCGAAACGAGCTTCGATCATCCTGACGTTATATATCCAATGCGCCCCGAGCACAAAAGCATCTCCCAAGAAGCTGCCTAGCAGCATAGCTTTTTTGCGTTCCCTGCGGTCCTGTTCCATCGCACGCCCCCCGTTTGGTATTGGCTGTTATGCCAAATTATATCATATTGTCAGCCAGGCTGTACAAACAAAGGCCGTTTTATATATAATTCAGGCTATAAAGTTAAGTCAGCAAACCTCAACGTTGAAGAACGTGTTACTGCAAGAAGTAATCTGACGAAAATATCTCCACCCAGGTATCTGCGGTTAAACCGATAACAGTATTC
>JBMNOT010000189.1:0-4131 GCA_050943225.1 Christensenellales bacterium
CAAAGATATAACAAGATAATAAAATTAATATTGGTTTCTAATAATGGAAATACGTTTGTAAAATTATGGAATTTCTTTATTAGTGAGCCAAACACAGCGGAGCCCACAACATATTGTGGGCTTCATGCGGCAGACGGCAGATATACATGAGAATCGTTTAAGGGGGGTATCCATGTCTGCGCAAAACTAAATAAGGGAGGTGCGACAGGCACAGTGGAAGTTTGGCTAGTTGTACTGCTTCTGGTGGCAGCGGCAATACTTGGCATTCTGGCAGGTTATCTGTACAGAAAGCATATCGCCGAAGCCAAGGTCGAGAAAGCCGAAGAAGCCGTGAAAAGGCTGATCGTCGACGCTCAGAAGAAAGCAGAAGCAGTCAAGAAGGAGACAATCCTTGAAGCCAAAGAAGAAATCCACATATTAAGAACTGAATTTGAAAAAGAATCCAAAGAAAGACGTAATGAGATCCAGAGAACTGAGAGGAGACTAGCCCAGCGGGAGGAATCGCTGGATAAAAAAGTCGCGAGTATTGAAGCAAAGGAAGAGCAGATCAACAAGCGCTTGAAGGAAATCAGCAAGCGCAAGGAAGAAATAGATCAGCTCTATCAGGAGCAGATCGAGCAGCTGGAAAAGATCTCCGGCATGACAAACGAAGAGGCGAAAAACCTGCTGCTCGAAAAGGTGGAACAGGAAGCCCGGCGTGAAATGGCTATCTATGTTCGGGAAATCGAGAACAAGGCCAAAGAGGGGGCCGATCGGAAATCCCGCGAGATAATTGCCAACGCCATACAGAAATACGCAGCCGACCATGTGGCGGAGAACACTGTATCCGTGGTATCGCTGCCCAACGATGAAATGAAGGGCAGGATTATCGGACGCGAAGGGCGCAACATCCGAGCGCTAGAGACGGCGACCGGTATTGACCTTATCATCGATGATACGCCGGAAGCCGTGATACTTTCGGGGTTCGACCCGATCAGGAGGGAAATCGCCCGTATCGCGCTGGAGAAGCTTATCATAGACGGCCGTATCCACCCGGCGCGCATAGAAGAAATGGTCAAAAAAGCGCGTAAGGAAGTGGAAAAGGAGATTCGGGACGCGGGTGAGCAGGCGGCATTTGAAACCGGCATACATAATCTTCATCCTGAGCTCATAAAATTGCTTGGCCGGCTAAAATACCGCACCAGCTATGGTCAGAACGTGCTGAAGCATTCGCTCGAAGTGGCTCATCTTGCCGCGGTTATGGCGGCTGAGCTGGGCGCCAATGTGAAACTGGCCAAACGCGGCGGTATGTTGCACGATATCGGCAAAGCAGTGGATCATGAGGTGGAAGGTCCGCACATACAGATCGGAGCTGACCTCGCGAAGAAATACCGTGAATCGGCTGATGTTATTCACTGTATACAGGCACATCATGGCGACATTGAGGCGCAATCTGTGGAGGCAGTACTGGTACAGGCTGCAGATGCGATATCAGCGGCAAGGCCTGGAGCCAGAAGAGAAACTCTCGAAAACTATATCAAACGTCTGGAAGCTTTGGAGGAAATTGCAAATTCTTTCTCGGGTGTCGAAAAATGCTATGCCATACAGGCAGGGCGTGAAGTCAGGATTCTAGTTAAACCCGAAGATGTGGATGATGCAGGAATGCATCTGATGGCCAAGGACATCGTCAAGAAGATCGAAAAGGATCTGGATTATCCCGGCCAGATCAAAGTCAGTGTCATACGGGAAACGCGGTCAGTAGAATACGCAAAGTAAAAAAATCAGAAGAGCTGCGAAAGCGGCTCTTCTTTTAGTCTACCGGGCATAAGATTATGAACGGAGGTCATAAAGCCAATGTACAGAATCGCGGACGCGCATTCGGATTTTCTTCCTTTTGGCACGCTGGGGGAGCAGGACGGCCGCCTTTACGACCATGCGGATATCGAGCGTATGGAAACAGGCGGCGTGGCGCTGCAGAACCTGGCAGTGTGGGTGCCGGTGGGATATGAAGACCCCGCGGCGGCCGGAATGGCACAGATCCATTACCTGCATGCGCTCGCATCGCAAAACAGCAGCGTTCGTATCTGTACGCGTCCGGAGCACTTGACTTTTAATCAAGGCATCTGCGTGCTATTGTCAATCGAGAGCGGCGAATCCATAGGCTGCCAGATCTCAAATATCCAAAAGGTTTACGACCTCGGCGCACGGATGCTGAGCCTTACCTGGAACGACGAGAACGCATTTGCATCGGGATGTATGGCAACAGGCGGGCTGAAACCGGATGGAATCAAAGCTGTGGATGAACTCAATCGCCTGAACATGGCGCTGGACGTATCCCATATCAACGAGCAAGGCTTCTGGGAAGCAGTAGAGCGATACCAGCACAGGCCCTGTGCATCGCACTCCTGCGCCTATGATCTCTGCTCTGTGCCGCGCAACTTAAAACGCGACCAAATCGACTATATCATTTTGCGGGGCGGGTTTATCGGTATAAATTTCTATACCGAGTTTCTGCGCGGGCAGCGCAAAGCCTATATTGACGATATCCTCAACCATATCGAATATGTTCTGGAGCGTGGGGGAGAAGATACCATAGGCTTCGGTTCCGACTTTTGCGGCATCCAGTATACGCCAGACGGGCTAAATTCCGCGGCTTGTTTTCAGCGGCTGCCAGAAGCGATGGAAAGGCGCGGCTACCCAAACAGCCTGATTAAGAAAATTTGCTATGGCAATTTTGCCCGATATGTATTAGAATTTCTACATTGATAAGAGTTGATAGGATAAGGCAGGCTATATGAAAGATATCTACGAAAATCCGTTAATCACACGTTACGCATCCCGTCAGATGGCGCAGATTTTCTCTGACGACCATAAATTCCGCACATGGCGGCGTCTTTGGATCGCGCTTGCTGAATGTGAGCAGGCGCTGGGGATGCCCATCACGGACGAGCAGATCGCTGAGATGAAGGCGCGCGCGGACGACATCAATTACGAAGTTGCCGAGGCGCAGGAGCGCCTGGTGCGGCACGACGTGATGGCTCATGTGCACGCCTATGGAGAGCAGTGCCCTAAAGCCCGGCCCATTATTCACCTGGGCGCCACCAGCTGCTACGTGGGGGACAACACTGATCTCATACTGATATACGAAGCGCTGGAACTCGTTGAAACCAAACTGGTCAGCGTGATCGATAACCTGTCGCGGTTTGCGCTGAAATACAAGGATATGCCCACGCTGGGGTTTACGCATTTCCAGCCCGCCCAGCTTACCACTGTGGGCAAACGTGCTGCCCTGTGGATACAGGACCTGCTGATGGATTTGGGCCAGCTCGAAGCGATCAAGCGGGATTACCGCCTGCTGGGCGTCAAGGGCACCACGGGGACGGGCGCGAGCTTTCTGTCGCTGTTTGACGGCGATGCCGCCAAGGTGAAGGCTCTGGACGAAGCCGTGTGCAAAAAGATGGGCTTCGAGGCTTCCTATGCCGTCACGGGCCAGACATATCCGCGCAAATTTGATACCATGGTGCTTAACGTACTCGCTATGATCGCGCAGAGCGCCTATAAGTTCAGCAATGACCTGCGGCTGCTTCAGAGCCTTAAGGAGATAGAAGAGCCGTTTGAGAAGCAGCAGATCGGCTCGTCGGCGATGGCTTACAAGCGTAATCCGATGCGCAGCGAGCGGATGGGGGCGCTCTGTCGTTTTGTGCTGTCGCTGCCCGCCAACGCGGCGGTTACGGCGTCTACGCAGTGGTTTGAGCGCACGCTGGACGATTCGGCGAACAGGCGGCTTGTTATCCCGCAGGGTTTTCTTGCCGTAGACGCTATACTCAACCTATATCTGAACATCAGTTCCGGGCTGGTGGTGTACGAGAAGGTTATCCAGAACCATATCAATCAAGAGCTGCCCTTCATGGCCACCGAGACGATTCTGATGGAAGCCGTCAAGCGCGGGGGGGACAGGCAAACGCTGCACGAGCGCATACGTGTTCATTCAATGACCGCAGCCGAGCGGGTAAAAATGCATGGCAAACCCAACAACCTGATAGAGCTGATTAAGGCAGACGAAGCTTTCGGCCTTGCTCCCGATGAAATCGACAGACTGATGGATCCCAAGGCCTTTACGGGCTGTGCAGCTGCTCAGACGCAGGATTTCAT
>JBMNOT010000190.1:0-4130 GCA_050943225.1 Christensenellales bacterium
GCCGGAGAAGAAATCGTACCGGCGCTTCCGCATCAAAACGGTGGAAGGCGCGGACGACTTTGCGTCCATGAACGAGGTGCTGACCCGCCGGCTCAAGCGCGCGTTGCAGGGCGCGGAAGGGTTTGATGAACTGCCCTCGCTGATCGTGGTGGACGGCGGCAAGGGGCAGCTGAATGCGGCTTACGACGCCCTGGCCTCTCTGGGTCTTGAGGACCTGCCGCTGATCAGCCTGGCAAAACGCGAGGAAGAGGTGTTCGTGGTGGGCAGACCCGAGTCCATCGTGCTGGACAGACAGAGTCCGGCGCTGGGGCTTTTGACGCGCATCCGCGACGAGGCGCACCGCTTCGCTATCACGTATCACCGCAACCTGCGCCTGAACAAGGTGGAGGATTCGGTGCTGCTGAAAATACCCTACATAGGGCCGAGCCGCGCGAAGGCGCTGCTCAAGCACTTTGAAACGGTGGGGGATATCCGCGCAGCGGATTTGGAAGAAATAGCTGCTGTGCCCGGCATGGACATCCGGGCGGCACAGGCGGTGGTGGACTATTTCCAGTCGGAAACGGAGGATGGTGCATAAGGCAAACTGTATAGGCTGTTTCGAGGTACAAGGAATTGCGCTAAAATGGCAAAAAACCGCAGATTTCTGCCTAGCTGAGCCGCGCCTGGGCATAAGCATTGTGCTTTTGGCCGCAGTGGTGTACACTTCTAATAAGGAGTGCGTTTATGAGAGAAGCTTTTGACATTCTATCGAGATCGATCGAAGACGTCCGGCGCAATGAGCCGATGTCGGAGCACACTTCATTCCAGGTGGGCGGCCCGGCCGACGTGATGGTGCTGCCCAAAACCGTGGAAGAGGTGCGGGTCGTTCTGAAGACTGCAAGATACCTGGACTGCCCGCTGTTTGTGATGGGCCGCGGCACCAATCTGCTGGTGACCAGCAAGGGGATACGCGGCATCGTCATGAAATTAAGCGACAACTTCTCCGGCCTGACATTTGACGGCAACTGCATGATGGCCAAGAGCGGCACGCCGCTGTCTGTGCTGGTCAGGGAAGCAGCCAAGCGGTGTCTGGGCGGTGTGGAATTTCTGGGAGGCATTCCCGGTACGCTGGGCGGCGCTGTGTACATGAACGCGGGCGCGTATGGCGGCGAGATCGGCGATTTCGTGGAAGAAGTGTTTCTGACCTCGGCCGCAGGCGATCTGGTGCTGCAGAAGAATGAGATGGACTTCGGCTACCGGCACAGCATACTGGCGGCAGTGCCGCTGGTGGTGACGGGCGTGCGGCTCAAGCTCATCCCCTGCGACGAGGAGGAGAGCCTGAAAAAGCTGGAGGAACTCAACGCGCGGCGGCGCGAAAAGCAGCCGCTGGAATATCCCAGCGCGGGCAGCACTTTTAAACGCCCTGAAGGCGGCTACGCGGGCACGCTGATCGAGCAGACCGGCCTTAAGGGGCTGCGCATCGGCGGCGCGGAGGTGTCCACCAAGCACGCGGGCTTTGTGATCAACCGCGGTGGCGCCACGCCGGAGGAGCTGATTGCGCTGATCGAAGAGGTGCAGACACGGGTGTTTCAGGCGAGCGGCGTCTGGCTGGAGCCGGAAGTCAAGATTGTGGGCGAGAGATGAGGCTCGTTGCTGACTACCACACGCACACGGTGTACAGCCACGGCAAGGGCAGCGTGGATGACAACGCCAGGGAGGCGTTGCGCCGGGGGTTGAAAGCCGTCGCCATATCCGACCACTCGATGGCTCACGCGCTGTACGGCGTGCAGCGGGTAGATGAGTACCTGGCGGATATCAGCCGGGCCAAGGAAAAATTCGCGGGGCGCATCGAGGTGCGCGCCGGTATTGAGCTTAACATCACCGGCCTTGACGGTAGCGTGGATTTGCCTCAGGGCGTTTTTGACACGGTAATCATGGGGTATCATAAATCCGCATGGTGCCGTGATTTAAGGACGATGTGGGTGTTTTCAACGCCGGGCTTTGCGAGCCGGGCGGACGAGATCACCAGGGCATACATACAGGCGATGCGCAGGCACCGCATCGACATCATAGCGCATCCCGGATACGGCGTGCCGGTGGACGTCAAAACGCTGGCCAAGGCTTGCGCGGATTACGGGGTGCTGTGGGAGATCAACAACAAGCACGCCGACATGGGTCCGGAGGACCTCGCCCTCGCGGCGTCGGTCGGCGCGCGGTTTGTGATATCCAGCGATGCGCACAGCCCGGAGCATGTGGGGCGCGCACCCGCTGCGTTTTCGCTGGCCAGAGAGGCGGGGCTGGGCGCAGCCCAAATCGCCAATGTGACGGAGGAGTGACATGAAGTTTGTTATCATCACCGGAATGTCCGGCGCGGGGCGGTCCCAGGCTTTAAAGCGGCTGGAGGACATGGGCTATTTCTGCGTGGATAACCTGCCGCCCAAGCTGATTCCCGAATTCGCCAAGATATGCTTTGAGAACGACCATATCAGCAAAGCCGCGACGGTGGTGGATATGAGGATGGGCGATATGTTCCAGGACATATTCGCCGCTATCATGTGCCTGAAAGAGATGGACAACATCGAGCTGTCGATACTGTATCTGGACGCAGACGACGAGACGCTGGTGCGCCGGTTCAAGGAGACGCGGCGGCGGCACCCGCTGTCGCCCGACGGCAACATCATCAGCGGTATATCGCGCGAGCGCGAGAGCTTAAAGCGCATTAAGGACCTCGCCAACAATGTGCTGGACACCTCCACCTATTCCCTGAAAAAGCTGGGAGAGGCGATGGAGAGGCTGTACAGCGAAGAAAACGAGAGGGGCATCCTTATCACCGTGACGACGTTTGGCTACAAGCGCGGCATACCCATCGACGCGGACATGGTGTTTGACATGCGGTTTTTACCAAACCCGTTCTACGAGGAGTCGCTGCGAGAATACACCGGGCGCGAGCAAAGCGTGAAGGACTATGTGCTGTCGTTCCCGCGAGCGCATATATTCATCGACAAGATCAACGAGCTGGTCAACTACGTGGCGCCTTATTATGTGGAGCAGGACAAAAAGACGCTGGTCATCGCGATTGGCTGCACAGGCGGCGTGCACCGCAGCGTGGTGATCGCTGAGGAACTGTACCGCATATTCAAGGAGCAGGGGCACCGGGTGACCATCGAGCACCGCGACCTGGCATATTACAAGCCCGGCGCATAAGGCCATGTCTTTCTCAGCCAGCGCAAAAGCTGAGGTATGCCGCCAGAAACCGGAAAATGAATGCTGCGAATTGGCAGAACTGGCGGCCATGCTGTACACCGCCGGCTCCATCAGCATATCGGGCGGGGAGTTCATGCTGCGCCTGGATACCGAGAACGCCGCTGTGGCGCGCCGGGCCTTTCTGCTCATAAAAAACCTGTACGGCGTGCACGCCAGGACGCAGATGCAAACCAACCAGCTCAAGAACAACCATATCTATTCGCTGACCATCGGCGCGCCGGCCGCGCGCATGGTGGCGATGGACACGCATCTTATCGGCGAGGAAGGGCTGGGGCTGAAAACCGATATGTCGTTTCTCTCCTCCCAGTGCTGCAAGGTGGCGTTTGTGCGCGGCGCCTTTTTGGGCGGCGGCTCCGTCACCAACCCTGAAAAGAGCTATCATCTGGAATTTGTCAGCGGACAAAAGGAATTTGCGTCGGGATTGTTGAATATTATAAAAGACCTGGATGTTTCCGCCCGTATGACCGAGCGCGGCAAGAATTTCGTCGTCTACTTAAAAGAAGGCGACGCTATCGTGACCCTACTGACTATGATTGGCGCGCATGCGTCCATACTGAATATCGAGAACATCCGCGTGCTAAAGAGTGTTCGCAACAACGTGAACCGCAAGGTGAACTGCGAAACGGGCAACCTCTCTAAAACGGTGAACGCGTCGCTGAGGCAGCAGGAGAGCATTGAGTACATTCGCACCCATATGGGGCTGGATAAATTGGCTCCCGGTCTCCGCGAAGTGGCACAGGCCCGGATGGATAATCCGGAGGCGTCGCTGGAGGAGCTGGCCGCGATGCTGGGCGCTGGCTCCCGGTCGGGCGTCAACCATAAATTAAGAAAGCTCATCAGCATTGCCGAACACCTCAAATCGACAAGGGAGGGAATACATGCAGGCG
>JBMNOT010000191.1:0-4122 GCA_050943225.1 Christensenellales bacterium
GCGCGGACAGCATCACCATACACAGCAGCGACCCGCTGGTTTACTTCACCATTAAGGGCAGCGTGTTCAAAGGCGACTACGCGGTAATCGACGTGCTGATTACTACGACGCTCGTCAAAGGCGAGCCGGTGCGGTTTGGCTTCGTCAAGTCGGGCGGATACAGCAAAGACGACCCCAACGCGGCGTTCTGGGAGAGTTGGTTCTCCGACCCGGAGGTGCGGCTGCCCAGCGGGGAGTTTACCATCTCCGCGACTGTGTCCGGCTATTTCGACGGCAGCGACATGGCCGGCAAGCCGTATACACTCACCGCATCCAAGACCATCGTGGTGACAGACCCGGAGTAGCCTTCGGACAGCGACTCGCGCATATTTCGCTTTTCCCCGGGGTAGCATGAAGCAAAACGACAATTGAAGGAGCGGGGGGAATGGCGATATACTACCGGCTGGACAATACCGACATGATCGCGAAGCAGGAGGGAAATGAGGTCTGGCTGTTCGACCGCGAGACGGGCGGCTGGCTGCCGGACAGCGAGCATTTGCTGGCGAGCAGGCTGCACAGCGGCAGGGGCGTCTGTGAAAGAATAACCGAAGAGGATGCGCAGCAGGCGATCGGGCGTGTGGAGGACGGCATGTCGCAATAGGCCCGCGTTAAGTTTCGGGATTATCCGGATAATGTAAACTGTTTTCGAATAGCATTGCTATTTTTGTCGAAATCATGTAGAATAACAACTGAAAGCACAAGTGTTGAAAACATTTGTGAACGATTTAGCCTCCGGCCTGTTTCCGGGGGATACACAACGCCTATCCGGACCGGCGGGGAAAGCGCCCGTGTTGCCCCGTCGCTGTGCTCATACGGATAGATCAAAAGACCTTTCTCATTTTATTCCTCGCGCCGTGCGGGCGACGGCGCTGTAAGCGGGGTATCCCGCTGGCCGCTGGCGATAATTGCCGGCGGTTCTTTTTTTCAGGCATCGTGGTATTCCCGAAAAAGCCAACCCCCGCAAGGGGGGGTTGGGCGTTCATCTGATGAAATTGGTGCGCAGCCTGGGCGGGGCTGCGGGCGCGGGCACTGCGCCGCGGCCATGCTCAATCAGCTTTAGCAGCCAGGCCATGTTGACTCCCACAGTGCGCGCTACGTTGAGCCCTTCGCCGTCCTCAAGCGCTTCGCCCGGGTTCAGGCCGTGAATCGCGTTCCAGTAGCAGGACGACACCACCGGCATCTCGGATATGGTGAAATAGTGGTTAAGCTGGTCGAAGGTGGCAACGCCGCCGCTGCGCCGTACTGCCGCCAGCGCCGCTCCCGGCTTGAGGCGAAAGAAGTTGCCGTTTGCGCCGGATACATAGAACGCCCGGTCGCATACCGCCTTCATGGTGCCCGCGATGCCCGAGTAATACACCGGCGACGCGAGTATAATGCCGTCCGCCGCCTTCATCTGCTGGATCCAGTCGTTCACTTCGTCGTCGATGGCACAGCGCTCGTTGCGCATTTCGTGGCACTTCTGGCACGCGATGCACCCGCGCACCGCCTTGTGGCCCACATGCAATATCTCGCAGGAAATGCCCGCCTCCTCCAGCGCGTCCGCCGCGGCCCGGATGGCGTGATATGTATTGCCCTTCGGGCGGGGGCTGCCGTTTATCGCCAATACCTTCATGGTTAACCTCCCGTATATTGATACTTCTATTATATGGAAGGCGGGCACCCTGCACAAGCCGTTAATGCTTCTGTGGATTATGGAACTTCCTCAATGATGTTCTGCCTCGGCTTCAGCCTGCGTGCGGTGCACCGTGCCCGGCGGGTGGTTGGGCGGCGCGTAGAGTGTGTACAGCTTGATGGGATCATTGCCCGTGTTGACAAGGTTATGCCACCAGCCTGCGGGAATGACAAATACCCAACCGTCCGATACGCGCTGCTGCCATGAGAGGTTATCCTCCCGGTCGCCCATCATAGTAAGGCCTTCGCCCGACTCGATGCGAATGAACTGGTCAACATTCGGGTGTACCTCCAGCCCGATCTCGCCGCCGGGCGGAATGCTCATCAGCACCAGCTGCAGGTAGTTGCCCGTCCACAACACGGTGCGAAATGTGTCGTTTTGCAGCGTTGCCGACTCGATGTCCACCGCATATGGCCACGGGCCGTAATCGGCGACTGGCCTGCCGGTAAAGCCCATATGGCTGCTGGGCGTGTGCGTCCACGTATGCTGCGGACGCTGCGGATCATCCTGATACATAGTCTCAAGTCCTTCCTTTCCGGATATTTATTCTGTAATAGATTTATTCCGCAGCGGTGGAAATTACGACCAGTCTGGCTGTTTCCTTGCGGCGCTGTTCGTGATAATATAGTGACAATACAGCAAAGGAGAACAGCCATGTCCAAATGGAAACTGCGCATGCCCGCCATGTATGGGGATATCCCCCAGGGCGGCTATATACCCAGCGCCGGCGTTGCCTTGCCCGTTGCGCTGCTGCTGTACCTCATCTATTCGGTGATCGGCAGTATTCCCACATTGATACAGGCGTTTGCTTACCTCATACCGCGTGTGACAGCCGGGCAGGATCCGTTCTCGCTGATTGACGACATGCTGGCCGACCCCGCCATCATACTGGTGGCGCTGTTCATGACAGGAATCACCATACCGGTGACGGTTTTCTATATCCGCCGCATCGAGAAACGCCCGCTCCGCACCATCGGTTTGTCGCGCGAGCGAATCCTCCGGCGGTATATTGCGGGCGTGGGCATAGGCGCCGCACTGGTGGTGCTCACGGCGCTGCCCGACCTGCTTGCAGGGCCCATAAGCTGGAAAGGCTTCACGGCCATCGTGCCGGTTTACCTCATCGCGTTTGTCATCCAGGGCGCGTCTGAAGAGGTGCTTTTCCGGGGATTCCTGCTGTCCGCCATCTCCCGGCGGATTGGCGTGTTCTGGGCAGCGGTGCTGTCGTCCGCGCTGTTCGCGGCGATGCACATCGCCACTCTGGAAGGGCTGCTGGATTTTCTGGTAATCTTTCTCATCGGCTTCCTGCTCGCCATGATCACGATGCGTACGAACAGCTTGTGGGCGGCTTGCGGACTCCACTCAACATGGAACTTTGTTTCGGGCTTGCTGTTTTCGGTAAATGCGGGCGGCATGAAAGTGGATTATTCGATCATCACGGTGGAAGACCCGGCCGCAGCCGCGCCGGATTTCGGCTTTTTCGGAAATCCGGCATATCTGTATGCGCTGGCCATTTTTGCGGCGCTGGTTACAGTGGTGATATTTGCAGGGCGCGGGCGGCTTTTTGTGCGCCGGCCCGAAAGCGAGCGCAGTTTGAACATCGCGCGGCACATCGCGAGAAAGATGCTGCCCGAAAGACATTTGTCTTATGCGGAGAGGATAGCCTCCATGGTGGAACAGGACGACGCAAAGGCGGCGGCACTGCTGTACCTGATAATGGAGCAGGGCGTATCGCCGCAGGCGCTGGCGGATGCGGGCATCGGCCGCGATGCGGGGCTTGCCGCGATGGCGCTGGTGCGGCGGCCCGGCGAGGACAAAGAGGCACGCCGCGCACGTGCGATGGGCAACCCGGTGGCCGCCGAAGTGTTTACGGCGCAGGAGCAGTACGCGGCGGACTATGCCGCGTGGCAGCGGGCCGAGCAGGCGCGGCAGTTCGCCTGGGCGCAGTACATGGCCGCATGGCAGCAGGCTTATGTGCAGCCGCACCCGGCACAGCCATACGCGCAATGGCAGCTGCAGTATAAGGCGCGGTACATGTCGCCGGCGCAGGCCGATTGGCAGGCGAGGCAGGATGCGGAACGGGATGCGTACGTGCGCCGCTATGCCGAGACGCTGGGCGCACAGCCGGATAGCGACAGTCAGAACAGCCCCTCCCAATAGCAAACGCGGCTGAAGGGGAGCCATTCATATAAACCGGCCATATTACTGCGAAGGCATCGCCGGGGATACTGAGCCATAATGAATTCGGGGGAGCGGTTTTTCGCTGCTCCTTTTTTGTACCTCCTGTTTTCACCTGAGAAGCTGTATGTTTTTATTGTCCGCTCAGGTGCAGCGGGAAAATAATATGCCTATTGACGGAGCCGCTGTATATGGTAAAATGTGTGGAATCACAGCACTGAGGAGCGAAAAGTCAT
>JBMNOT010000192.1:0-4114 GCA_050943225.1 Christensenellales bacterium
GTATATCAAGCTCATTACGCAGCTGTTCGGCGACCGCATGCTGGTCGCGAATGCGACGGGCTGCTCGTCCATCTACGGCGCCAACACGCCCACCTGCCCCTACACCAAGAACGAGAAGGGCTGGGGCCCCGCCTGGGCCAACTCGCTGTTTGAAGACAACGCGGAGTTCGGCTACGGCATGAACCTCGCTATCGTCCATCGCCGCGCCCGCCTGAAAGAGACGGTGCGTCAGGCGCTGGAGATCGTCTCGGGCGACCTCAAGGAGAAACTCGCCGACTGGCTGGAGAACGCCAACAACGGCGAGAAGTCCAAGGAATGCAAGGAAGCGCTGATGGCTGTGCTGCCCGATGCAGCTGCGAAGGCCACCGGCAAAGAAAAAGAGCTGCTGGATGAGATACTCGCCAACGAGGACCTGCTCATCAAGAAGTCCATCTGGATCATCGGCGGCGACGGCTGGGCCTACGACATCGGCTACGGCGGCCTGGACCACGTGATCGCGATGGGTGAGGACGTCAACATATTCGTGCTGGATACCGAAGTGTACTCCAACACAGGCGGCCAGGCGAGCAAAGCCACACCGACCGGCTCCGTGGCCAAGTTCGCGGCAGCGGGCAAGCGCACCAAGAAGAAAGACCTGGGCGCCATCGCGATGACCTACGGCTATGTGTACGTCGCGCAGGTGGCCATGGGCGCCAACCACAGCCAGCTCTTAAAGGCAGTGCTGGAGGCGGAAAGCTACGAAGGTCCGTCGCTCATCATCGCCTATGCACCGTGCATCAACCACGGTATCAACATGGGCAAGACGCAGGCGGAGATGAAGCGCGCCGTCGAAGCGGGCTACTGGCACCTGTACCGCTACAACCCGAAGCTCAAGGAAGAGGGCAAGAACCCGTTCATTTTGGACAGCAAGGAGCCGACTGCCAGCTTCCTGGACTTCATCAACAGCGAAATCCGTTACCAGTCGCTGGCCAAGCAGTTCCCGGAGGAAGCCGAGAAGCTGTTTGCAATCGCCGAGAAGGAAGCCAAAGAGCGCTACGCTTACTACAAGAGGCTGGCCGAAGGCTGATACCAATCCCGTTAAACAAAAGGGCCTCCCAAAGGGAGGTCCTTTTTATGTTCACTGATAACGATTGGAGATCGATCTACTCCGCGCAGTTTTTGAAAACTTCCGGATGGTTACGCGCATAATGAAACAGGTATTGCTGCGCAATGCCCGCGCAGGCGCCGAAACGCTCATCCACAAACGCGCGCATATCCCTGTCGTTTTTGCTGCGGTATCCGTACATGGCGCACAGCACGCGCCGTATCCACACGTCCGCCGGGAAAGATTCCATAAAGCCCATGCCGTACAGCGCCACGCAGTCCGCCACCTTCTGCCCTACACCGGGCAAGGCGATAAGAGCGCGCCGCGCTTCCTCAAACGGCATGCGGGATACGGCATTAAGGTCGAACCCCTCCGCCACGATCCGCGCCGCTTGGATGATATAACGCGCCCGGTAGCCCGCGCCGCAGTTATTCAGCTCCTCCTCCGTCCCGGCCGCCAGCGCTTCGGGCGTTGGAAAATCGTAAGCGCCGCCGCCCAGAGGCCTGCCAAACCGGCGGCATATCGCGTCCACGATGCGGCAGATGCGTTTGACATTGTTGTTCGCGGATATGATAAAGCTAATCAGCGTCTCAAACGGCGGCTGACGCAGCACGCGCAGCCCCGGCGCGTACGCCATACCCTGCCTCAGGTATTCATCGTGCGCATACAGTTTTTTTATCGCGCTGTAGTCGCGCTCCAGGTCAAAATAGCGCGCAAACGCCGGCATATCCTCTTTCCCGACTCCGGTCAGATACAGCGTATCCCCCCGCTGCTCCGCGTACACCGCACGGCCCAGCGCCACGCAGAAATAGCCGCTGCCCCGCGGCTGCCAGCGAAACGCCTGCCCGCTGCACACGCATTCGGCCAGCGAGAAATGAGACAGGTTTTTAAACTCAACGCCCTCTCCGCGCCAGATTATATCTTCGTCCATCAAAAAACTTCCTTACATTTCAGCCGTAAAACAAAACAGGCCCTGCACTGCAGGGCCTGCCGCATTGCCTGTTACGCGGGGTAAACGCTGACCTGCTTCTTATCCCGGCCCCTGCGCTCAAACCTGACTATGCCGTCTATCAGCGCAAACAGGGTATCATCCCTGCCGATGTCGACGTTGTTGCCCGGATAGAATTTGGTGCCGCGCTGCCGCACAAGTATGTTGCCCGCGAGCACAAACTGACCGTCGCCACGCTTGACGCCCAGCCGTTTGCTTTCGCTGTCGCGCCCGTTTCGGGAGCTACCCACACCTTTTTTATGTGCCAACCTAAATGCACCTCTCTTTCACGTAAACCGTTTCGTTACTCTTCCGCTGCTTCTTTGTCCTTGCCGACGCCGATGCTGGTGATGCGAATCTTGGTGAACGGCTGCCGGTGGCCCTGTTTCTTGCGGTAATTCTCTTTCGCCTTGTATTTGAATATGACGACTTTCTTCCCTTTGCCGTGCTCGACGATCTTCGCCCGCACCTTCGCGCCTTCCACGATGGGCGTGCCGATTTTAATATCGTCGCCGTCCGCTACGACCAGAGCATCAAAGCTGACCAGCTTGCCGGGCTCTGCATCCAGTTTTTCCACATAGACGATATCGCCCTTGGACGCCTTGTACTGCTTGCCGCCAGTCTCAAAAATTGCGTACACCGCTGCTACCTCCTCTTCCCAGTCTCGCCGTCGTGGTATCCGCTGCCTGCCAACATCGTTTCTCCGGAAGCTCAGGCAATTGGAATTTTACAAACCAGTTCCGTGCGGCTCAAGTCAAAATCATATCACATCATATGGGCCCTGTCAACAAAACACGCGCGCTTTTCCCAGCAGCTTTTCGCGCTCTTTCTGCGATGTGATCTCCACCACCCGGTAGTCCGCCAAATGCATCGATTCCGAGGCCAAAACGTAGAACTTCACGCCCTCTGCTTTGGGCAGCACCGGTGTTTCCGCTTCCTTGCTCTCAATATACTTGGCTACCAGCGGATTAACTTCGATGAGGTATTCCTTGATGTCCGAGTTTGCGAGCTGCCGCAGCAGCAGCAGCCTTAGGTTTATGGCCGTGGTCTCTTCGCTGTCCACCAGACCGCTGCCGCCGCAGTACGGGCAGGTGCGCTTGACGATGCTGGACAGCTTGCGCCGCATCTTCTTGCGCGTCATCTCCACCAGCCCAAGCCCGGTGATGCCCAGCACATTGGTCTTGGTGCGGTCCCTGACGAGCGCTTCCTCCAACGCAGCCACCACCTTGTATTTGTTCTCCTCCACCTCCATGTCGATGAAGTCGATGATAATGATGCCGCTGATGTCCCGCAGCCTCAGCTGCCGCGCGATTTCCTTCGCGGCCTCGATGTTCACTTCCAGTATCGTTTGCTGAAGGTTGCTGTCGCCCACATATTTGCCGGTATTGACGTCGATGACGGTAAGCGCCTCCGTCTCGTCGATGATGATGTAGGCGCCGTTTTTCATCCACACCTTTTTGTCCAGCGCCTTGTCGATGCGCGCCTGTATGCCGAAATCGTCGAATATATTGGGGCCGCCCTCATACAGCCGCACGCGGTCTTTAAACCCCGGCGCGATGATGTTCGCCACCGCGACCACCTTGTCGTGATACTCGCGGTCGTTGATGATGAATTCAGACACGTCGGAGGTAAACATGTCGCGCACGGTGCGGAATATCAGCGATTCCTCGGCATGCAGCAGGCGCGGTGCGCGTAGCACCTCGCTCCGCTGGATTATGCGCTGCCACAGGCGTTCCAGGAAGCGCATCTCGCCCACAAAATCCTCCGCCGTCTTGCCAACAGCAGCCGTCCGCACAATCACCCCCATGTCCGGCGGCTTGATCTGCTCCATGATTTCCTTTAAGCGGCTTCTCTCCTGCTCGTCCTCGATGCGGCGCGACACGCCCACATGGTTGACGGTGGGCATCAGCACCAGCATGCGCCCGGGCAGCGTCACGTGCGTGGTGATACGCGCGCCCTTCTGCCCGCCCGGCTGCTTTAATACCTGAACGACGATCTCCTGCCCTTCCTTCACCATCTCTTCGATCTTCTAGAAGATCGAA
>JBMNOT010000193.1:0-4057 GCA_050943225.1 Christensenellales bacterium
CGGCCCGCTGCACGGCACCGGTTTAATCGAAGTCGAAGCGCCGTGGGTGGAAACCAGCTCGATGTACGCGCTGCAGCCGAACATGACGTTCCAGATCGATACATTTATCTCCACGGATACGTTCGGCGTGCGGTGGGAGAAAGGCATTGCGGTGAGGGAGAACGGCTGCGAAGTGCTGTCTCCGGAAATCGGCGAGCTGTACGAACTGGATTTTTAATACGCTAGGGGCGAGAAGGCATGGATTGGATAGCAGTCGATCTGGGCGCAAGCAACGGAAGAACGATATTCGGCCGGTTTGACGGCGGCAAAGTGACCATCGAGGAGCTCAGCCGGTTTGAGCATAATTACGTGCGGGTGGGGGACGCGTATTACTGGGATGTCCTCAACATGTATACCAATATCATTGACGGGCTCAGGCAGTACGCGAAAAAATATCCCGGCGCACCGCTGGGCATTGGCATTGATACCTGGGGTGTGGACTTCGGGCTGTTGGATAAGCAGGGGCGGCTCATCGGAAACCCGAGGGCGTACCGAGACCCGCGCGGCGAGCGGGGCATGCGCGCTTTCCTTAAAAAATACGGCGAGCGCTGCGCCTTTGACATCACCGGGATTGCGAACATGCAGTTTAACACGCTGTTCCAGCTGTACGATATGGTCATCACGCAAGACCCGCAGCTGGAATGCGCACAGACGCTGCTGACAATGCCGGACCTTTTGGGCTACATGTTGAGCGGCGTGGCGAGCACCGAATATACCCACGCCACGACGACGCAGCTGCTGGATGCCAAAACCGGCAGCTGGTCCGGCGAACTGCTGGATATGTGCGGCGTGCCGGCGTCGCTGTTCCAGAGGATACAAAAGTGCGGTGAAGTGAAGGGCGAGCTAATGGCGCATATCGTCAGCGAAAGCGGCCTTGGCGGCGTGCCGAAGGTGTTTTGCGTGGGCTCGCACGATACTGCTTCCGCTGTGGCGTCTATCCCCGCTGTGACGCCAAACTTCGCGTTTATTTCTTCCGGCACGTGGTCGTTGATCGGCGTGGTGACGGACCATGCCATTATCAACGACGTGGTGTACAAGAACAAGCTCTCTAACGAGGGCACCGTGGACGGCGGGTATCGGCTGCTGCGCAACATCATGGGGCTCTGGATTATCCAGTGCTGCAAGCGCCAGTGGGACAATGAGACCAGGCTGACGTGGGACGAGGTGGCCCAAATGGCTGAGGCCGCTCCGGCGTTCCAGTCGTTCATCGACGTGAACGATCCGGTGTTCTACGGCGGGGACAGCATGCCGGAGAAGATCCAGGCGTATTGCGCCAAAACAGGGCAGAAGGTACCCCAAACCAAAGGCGAGATCGCCAGGACGGTGTACGAGAGCCTGGCGATGAGCTACCGGGATGCGTTTTTGGGGCTGGAGCAGCTCAAACAGTGCCGCATCAATGTGCTGCATATCGTGGGCGGCGGCTCCAAAAACTGTTTTCTCAATCAGCTCACCGCCAACGTGCTGGACCGCGAAGTGGTCGCGGGGCCAAGCGAAGCCACCGCGATCGGCAACATCATGGCGCAGGCGAAGGCTTCGGGCGCCGTGAAGGACAGCGCTGAAATGGCGGAGGTGATCCGCACCTCGTTTGGTGTGGAGTCGTATGCGCCCCGGGATACCGAGCAGGCGATGCAGGCTTACGAACGCTATACGCGTATCATAGAATCACAAAAGGGGAGTGACAAGTGACATGGAAAGACTGAAAGGAAAGAGGGCTGTGATTACCGGCGCCGCTCAGGGGCTTGGGCAGGCGCTGGCTCAGAGGTTGGATAAGGAAGGCGCCCGCGTGGTGGTGGGCGACGTGAATCTGGAAGGCGCTAAAGAGACGGTCGCGGTGCTGAAAGACGGAGCCGCGTTTTATCTGGACGTGACGAGCTACGAGTGCTGCGAAAGTTTTATGCGCAGCGCGGTGGAAGTGCTGGGCGGCCTGGATATCGTGGTGTGCAACGCCGCGATACTGATTTCCGGCGCGATTGACGAGTTCGACCCGGACAAGTGGAAAAAGGTGATCGACGTCAATCTGTGCGGGTTCTTCAACACCGCAAAAGCGGCGGTCCCGTACCTGAAGCAGAGCGGGAGCGGAACGATCATCCAGATCAACTCCAAATCGGGCAAAAAGGGCTCGTTCAAGAACAGCGCCTACGCCGCGTCCAAATTCGGCGGCATCGGGCTGGTTCAAAGCCTCGCTTTGGAGCTGGCGCCGAATAACGTGCGCGTGAACGCGATTTGCCCCGGCAATCTTTTTGAGTCGCCGCTTTGGGTGAACAGCCTGGTCAAGCAATACGCGCGGAATCAGGGCATCACCGAGGAAGAACTGCTTCAGAAATATATCAACCAGGTTCCGCTGAAGCGCGGCTGCACATATGACGACGTGGCCAACGTGCTGGTGTTCCTCGCCAGCGACGAGGCGTCGTATATGACCGGCCAGGCGATAAACGTGACCGGCGGACAGCAGATGACCTGACAGCCATGGAACTGGCTATGGAAAAAGAATTGATAAGCCGTTTGAACGCGCCTCTGAAGCAGCAAAGGCTGGGGGCACTGAGAAGCCTTAAGGAGCTGGTTGACAGGGGAAGCATTGTGCTGCCGCCCCCAAAGGGGTATACGAACAACCATGTACACACCAAGTACTCATTCTCTCCGTATTCCCCCGCGATGGCGGTGTGGATGGCAGCAAACAGCGGGCTGTCCACGGTGGGCATCGTGGACCATGATGCGATCAATGGCGCGGAAGAGTTTATCGAAGCGGGCAGGATCATGAGCATCCCTACGACCATTGGCTTCGAGGTGAGAACTGGCTGGTCCAAAACGGCGCTTAAAGGCCGCCGGATCAACAACCCGGACCAGATCACTAATGCCTACATATGCGCCCACGGCCTGCCGCATACGCAGATCACCGCTGCCGACGCTTATCTTAAGCGGATACGGGCCGCGCGCGAGAAGCGCAACCGTGCAATGACGGACCGGCTGAACGCGCTGTTTAAGCCTTACGGCGTGGAAGTTGACTACGGCGCGGATGTGCTGCCGATATCGTATGCCGCGTTCGGCGGGGAAGTCACCGAGCGGCACTTGCTGTTTGCCCTTACCGAAAAGCTGCTGCAGAAGTTCGGCAGGGGGCAGGGCCTTATTGATTTTTTCACCGGAACGCTGGGCATGGCGTTGACGGACAAGCAACGGTCTTACCTGCTGGACACGGAGTGCGACATATACGAGTACGACGTGCTGAACCTGCTGAAAGGCAGCTTTGTGTCTAAGATCTATATCGACACCACGGTGGAAGAAACCCCGGACGTTTTTGAAGTGGTGGCGGCGATCAAGAGCTGGGGCGCGATTCCGTCGTACTGCTATCTGGGAGACGTGGACGCGTCGCCCACGGGCGATAAAAAAGCGCAGAAGTTTGAGGACGATTATCTGGAGGAGGTTTTTGCTGCCTGCAAGGAAATCGGTTTTCAGGCAATTGCGTTTATGCCCTCGCGGAATACCGCGAAACAGCTGGACTGGGTGATGGCCCTGTGCGACAAATACGGCTTTATGCAGATCAGCGGCGAAGACATCAACCAGCCGCGGCAGTCGTTTGTCTGCCCGCAGCTCAAAGAGGAGCGCTTTGCGCATCTGGTGGATACCACCTGGGCGCTGGTCGGCCACGAAAAAGCCGCGACGGAGGACCTCTCAAAGGGCATGTTTGCGAGCGCGGGTGAGCTGGGGCCTGCGGAAATGCAGGCGCTGATTCAAAAGTACCGGGACATTGGCCTCGGGCGCGGTTAATCGGGTTGTTTAATATGTGTGAAGAGGGCATGGGGCATTGATCCCTGTGCTCTTAATTATAGTTCAATATACAAAAACAACCGAGAGCATTGAACAGTAAAAGGCATTTCAAAATTAGGATTGAAAGGCTGTAAATAAACTTACAAGTAAATTCAGGTGTAAAAAGCGCAGGAATTCCTTTTATATATAATAATGGGAAATTAATAAAGAAAACTTTCATTATTTTCTCCCTTGTCAAATTGAAAACGTCTGTGCT
>JBMNOT010000194.1:0-4054 GCA_050943225.1 Christensenellales bacterium
GGATGTTATGCTTGAGAGCGCAAAGGAGAAAGGGAGAGCTGGTACGCTCTCCCTAATCTATAATAGCCCCTACCGTAAGCTGTTTGGCGTTTGTCTATGGAACAAGTATTTCATTCAGGAAGATGACTTGATCTCCCAGCATGTAGACGATGAACTGAACACCGTCTCCGTCTTTGATGTAATCGCCGAAGCCCTCGTCAAGCTCGGGCATCAGATAGCCGTCGTAATAGGCGTAGGTGAAGACGTCGGCATAGACATCCTCGGGCGCCGCCCCGGCATTATTTCCGCCTGTCTCATCTTCCAGCCGCGAGATGGTCAGCATGTAGCCCTCGCCCGATGCGGCCATTGCGGAGACCAGCGCCGGGAACGACGTGAGCGCCTGCCCGGACGCGCTGATGGTATTCAGCAGGTAGGCCAGATCATCCACCGCCACGCTGGCGCCTGAATCGCTTTGCAGCGCTTCGTTTTCTTTCTGCAGTTCGTCAATCTTGTCCTGCAGCTGTTCTATCTTGCCGGTTAGCACCTCCACCTGCTCTTCCAGAGCCGCTTTTTCGGTGTCTGCCGGCGCTTGGGTGGGCGTCGCTGCGGGCGCCGCCGTGCATCCGGCCAAAAGCCCAATGGCCGCAAGCACTGAAACCAAAACTTTGACTGTCTTACTCATTATGCTCCCTTATGCCCGCACGGCGTTTTGTTATTCCACCACCTGCCGCTGGGCAATCATATCCTTGGTCTTCATTAGCCGTACCAGACTGCCGCGCTCGTCTTCATCCAGCTTCATGCGGATGTATTTGATGGTCTCTTCAAGCTGGGGGATCATCACATACTCCAGCGCGTTGACGCGGCGGCGCGTTTTTTCGATTTCGTCGGCCAGCATGTTGCATGTCTTCTCCAGCTCCGCCAGTTCCACCATCTGCGGCAGCACGCCGGCCAGCCGTATGATGGCGCTGTCCAGCTCGGCGGACGTGGTCAGCAGGCCGTATGGGAAGAACGCCTGCTCGTGTTTCTTTTCGGTATAGCTTATCTTGGGCACGTTGACGCTCATGATGTTGGCCTTTGACACCTTGAGCGTGACCTCGCGCACCGGGAACAGCAGCGCTTCCTCCATGGCTTCGCGCGTCATCGCCACGCGGGCCAGCACGAAGCCGGCAAGCGCCTCGCTCAGCGCAGCTTCCACCTCGAGGCGCAGCTCGCGGTTGCGCCGGATGAGCAACATAAACTGGCGCACCATCTCGTCGCGCTTGTCCTTGAGCAGCTTGTGCCCCCGTATTGCAGTCGCCAGGCGCTTTTTGAGCCTGGTGAGTTCCATGCGTGTGGGGTTGACCCGAAGTATCGCCATGGCTTACTCCTCGTCTGCCGGCAGGTATTTTTCGATATACTCTTCCCTGATGCGCTTGAGCTCGGTTCTCGGCAGTATCTTCAGCAGTTTCCAACCGAGGTCCAGCGTTTCCTCTATGATTCGGTTGGTTTCGTAACCCTGGGAGACGTATTCCTTCTCAAACGCATCCGCGAATCTGGCGTACAGCTTGTCCACCTCGCTGAGCGCCGCTTCGCCCAGTATGACCGACAGCTCTTTGGCGTCTTTGCCGCGGGCGTACGCCGCGAACAGCTGGTTCATCGTGTTCGCGTGATCCTCGCGCGTTTTGCCGGCGCCGATGCCCTTGTCTTTCAGACGGGACAGCGAAGGCAGGACGTCGATAGGCGGCGTGATGCCCTTGCGCAGAAGCTCACGCGACAATATGATCTGCCCCTCGGTGATATAGCCGGTGAGGTCGGGAATCGGATGGGTCTTGTCGTCCTCCGGCATCGAGAGTATTGGTATCTGCGTGACGGAGCCATTGCGGCCCTTGATGCGGCCGGCGCGCTCGTACATCGTCGCAAGGTCGGTATAGAGGTAACCCGGATAGCCGCGGCGGCCCGGCACTTCCTTGCGCGCCGCGGATATTTCGCGCAGCGCCTCGGCGTAGTTGGTGATGTCCGTGATGATGACCAGCACGTGCAGGTCTTTCTCGTAGGCGAGGTATTCCGCTGCTGTCAGCGCCATACGCGGCGTGGCGATACGCTCGATGGCGGGGTCGTCCGCGAGGTTGATGAACAGTACCGTGCGGTCGATAGCGCCCGTTTTCTTGAAGTCGCTGATGAAGAAATCCGCTTCTTCGAACGTGATGCCCACTGCGGCGAACACCACGGCGAAGTTGGCCTCGCCGCCCAGCACCTTGGCCTGGCGGGCGATTTGCGCCGCGAGCTGCGCGTGCGGCAGGCCGGAGCCGGAGAACACGGGCAGTTTTTGCCCGCGCACCAGCGTGTTGAGGCCGTCGATGGCGGAGATGCCTGTCTGGATGAACTCCTGCGGGTAGTCGCGCGCGGCGGGGTTGATGGGCGCGCCGTTGATATCCAGGCGTTTTTCGGGGATGATGGGAGGGCCGCCGTCTATGGGATTGCCCAGGCCGTCGAACACGCGGCCCAGCATGTCGTACGACACGCCGAGCTCGATGCTGCGGCCCAGAAAGCGCGCTTTGGAAGTGGCGATTTTAAGGCCTTGGGAGCTTTCAAACAGCTGCACCAGCGCTTTATCGCCGTTGACTTCCAGCACCTTGCCGCGGCGGGTTTCGCCGTTTTCCTGGACGATCTCGACCAGTTCGTCGTATTTGACGCCGCTGACGCCTTCCACCAGCATCAGCGGGCCCACGACTTCTTTGATCGTGCGGTATTCCTTAAGCAATGCTCATCTCCCCTTCCTCATCGTAAAGCGCGCTCATCTGCGCCTCCAGATGTTCGCTGACCTCGGCATAACGCTGATCGAACTGGTCTTCCGGTACGTTGCGCAGGCGCGCGATTTCCTCGCGCACCGGCATGTTCATCAGCTTGGAGAACGCCACGCCGGCGGCGATGGCCTTTTCGCCCAGTTCGCCCCAGCGCAGTATCAGGCGCAGCATGCCGAACTGCTTGTGCAGCGATGTATATGTATCGATCTCGTGGAATGCATCCTGATGCAAATAGTCTTCGCGCACCGAACGGGCCGTTTCCAGCTTGAGACGGTCGGATAGCGAGAGCGCGTCTATGCCGACCAAACGGACGATTTCTTCCAGCTCCGCTTCCGTCTGCAGCAGCTGCATCGTGCGGGCGCGCAGCTCTTCCCACTCCGGCGAGATGTTGCTGCTGAACCACTCCGCAAGGCGGTCGGAATAAAGCGAATAGGACGTCAGCCAGTCGATGGCCGGGAAGTGCCGCTTGTACGCCAGCGACGCCGACAGGCCCCAGAACACCTTGACGATGCGCAGCGTGGCCTGAGAGACCGGCTCCGAGATATCGCCGCCCGGCGGCGACACTGCGCCGATGGCGGTGATGGCGCCCACGTGCGGCTCTTTGCCCAAAGTTTTCACCATGCCCGCGCGCTCGTAGAAGCCAGCAAGGCGCGAGGACAGATAGGCCGGGTAGCCTTCCTCGCCCGGCATCTCTTCCAGGCGACCGGACATCTCGCGCAGGGCCTCGGCCCAGCGGGAAGTGGAGTCCGCCATGATGGCGACTTTATATCCCATATCGCGGAAATACTCCGCTATCGTGATGCCTGTATAGATAGACGCTTCGCGCGCAGCCACCGGCATGTCGGATGTGTTGGCGATGAGCACGGTGCGCTTCATCAGCGGCTCGCCGCTGCGCGGGTCTTTGAGCTCCGGGAACTCCATCAGCACGTCCGTCATCTCGTTGCCGCGTTCGCCGCAGCCCACGTATACGATGATGTCGGCGTCCGCCCACTTGGCGAGCTGGTGCTGCACCACCGTTTTGCCGCTGCCGAACGGGCCCGGCACCGCGGCCACGCCGCCCTTGGCGACGGGGAAAAGCGTGTCGATGATGCGCTGGCCCGTGACCATCGGCTCGGACGGCGGCAGCTTTTCTGCGAAGGGACGGCCGCGCCGCACCGGCCAGCGCTGCAGCATGGGCACGTCCTGCACGCTGCCCGAGTCGGTCTTGATTTTGGCGATGGGCTCGATGATGGTGGCTTCGCCGTCAGCCAGCCACTCCACTATGCCCGATATGCCGTGCGGCACCATGATAT
>JBMNOT010000015.1:0-17218 GCA_050943225.1 Christensenellales bacterium
CCGTGAAGGTTTGCTGTTTCATTTGCGTGGCCTCAATGCGTTTTCTCTATTCTACCACGTTTCGCCCTGTTTTGCCCGATTAAATCAGCGTATCCTTAGCAACTTGAGAAAACCAAAAGCCGCCGGGAAAACGATGCTGCTCGCCCGGCGGAAACTTAAGGCCGTTTTGTCTATTCGTTGTCAGGCTGCTTTAAGCCCAGCACTTCTATGCCCCATTCGCGCAGCTTGTACTTTTGTATCTTGCCGCTTGCCGTCATGGGGAAAGAATCGATAAAGCGCACATACCGCGGGGTTTTGTGCTTGGAAAGGCCCTCGCGCACGTACTGCTTAATCTCCTCCTCCGTGGCAGTCGCTCCCTTTTTCAGTATCACGCAGGCCAGCGCCTCTTCGCCGTATTTATGGTCGGGCACGCCCACCACCTGAACGTTGCTGACAGCCGGATGGGTATACAGGTACTCTTCAATCTCGCGCGGGTATATGTTTTCGCCGCCGCGAATGATCATATCCTTCAGGCGCCCGGTGATGCAGTAATAGCCCTGCTCGTCCTTCATGCCGAGGTCGCCGGTATGCAGCCAGCCGTCCTTGTCGATCACCTGCGCGGTGGCTTCGGGCATCTTATAGTAGCCCTTCATCACGTGATAGCCGCGCGTCACGATCTCGCCCACGGTATTCGGCGGCACTTCCTCGCCCGTCTCCGGGTTAATCACGCGCGCCTCCACATTGGGATAAGCCCGGCCCACCGTAGATACGCGAATCTCCAGCGGGTCGTTCACCGTAGACTGCGTGATGCCGGGGGACGATTCCGTCTGCCCGTACACGCTGGTGATGTCGCGCATGTTCATCCTCTCGGCGGCGGCCTTCATCACTTCCACCGGGCAGGTAGACCCTGCCATGATGCCGGTGCGCAGGTGAGAGAAATCATATTTGTCGAAATCCGGGTGCTCCAGTATCGCGATGAACATGGTGGGCACGCCGTGGAACGCCGTGCATTTCTCGGATTCCAGCACCTTCATCACATTCACCGGATTAAAGTGGTTCACAAACACCATCGTGGTATCGTTGGTAATGGCCGCCATCACGCCCAGTACGCAGCCGAAGCAGTGGAACAGCGGCACCACGATGCACAGGCGGTCCTTTTCGGAAAAAGCCATGGACTCGCCGATGATCTTGCCGTTGTTGATGAGATTATAATGCGTCAGCATCACGCCCTTGGGAAAGCCGGTAGTGCCCGAGGTATACTGCATGTTTATCACGTCGTGAGGGTCGCAGGAAGCCTGCCGCGCCGCCAGCTCCTCTTCCGGCACCTGCTCCGCCTTCTCCAGCAGGTCGCTCCAGTTCAGCATGCCGGGGTGCTTTTCCTCGTCGAGGAATACCACGGTCTTCAAAAACAGCAGCTTTTTGGATTTCAGCGCCCCGGGTTCGCTGTCTTTGAGTTCAGGGCACACCGCGTAAATGTGGTCCACATAATTGTTGTCTTTGGTGCCGCCCATCATAATGAGCATGGTGGAATCCGACTGCTTCAGCAGGTATTCCAGCTCGTATTTCTTGTAGTTGGTGTTGACGGTGACCAGAACCGCGCCGATCTTGGCGGTGGCAAACTGCGTCTGCACCCACTGCGGGTAGTTGGTCGCCCAGATGGCCACATGATCGCCCTTCTTAATCCCCAGCGCCATCAGCCCACGGGCCACGCGGTTCACCTCGTCCCGGAACTCGGCCGTCGTGAAACGCAGCCCTTCCAGCGGATGGACGACGCATTCCCTGTCAGGATATTGATCGGCCTTCATGTCCAGCCAGTCGCCGATGGTCATGTTAATAAATTCCCACATAATAACCCCCTGCCAAATGATCATGCTGTCAATAAAAAACCCTTCGTCCCTACAGAGACGAAAGGTTTCGCGGTACCACTCTGCTTGCAGCAAACGCCGCCAGCTCTTCAGGGCGCTATCACGCCCGTCCTCCCGTAACGCGGAGGCTCCTCGTTAAGACCTAAGCTTTTCGCTTCAGCCTTACAGCTCCGGGGTGAGTTTCGCGTTCGTCCACGTCCGCCTCGCACCAAAGCGGCGGCTCTCTTCGCGCTGGATCCGAATCGCTACTGGCCCCATCAAAGCCTTTGAGATATGGTATATATTTGGTACCTCCTAGGGGACTCGAACCCCTGTTACCGCCGTGAGAGGGCGGTGTCTTAACCGCTTGACCAAGGAGGCACATTAGTGGAATTTATTTTAGCAGAAGTGTTTCCATATAGTCAATACCCTTTTTAAACTTTCACGGATTGAATACATTGATAACTGCTTGCGCCAATTCAATGATTCTGTCCGGCATTCTTTCCGTTTTGCGCTTTGCCTTCCCGGCGTTTTTTTAGCCACGGGCCGATCTCCTGACGCCAGGCACGCAGCAGCGCCGTCGCGATTAAGAATATGGCAAAAACAATTCGCAGCGTTTCGCCTGCCAGCACCGAGGCGAGCCAGTAGCCCGCCGCCCCGCCTGCGCACCCGAACCCGGTCAGCAAAAGCATCTGCTTTAGCCGCACCTGCTTCTTTTTAATGTGTATGATGAGCGCAGCCAGCGCCATGGGCAGGTACGCAAACAGCGTCATGCCCTGCGCCGTGTGCTGCTCCGCGCCCATCAGCAGCGTCAGCGCGGGAATCAGCACGATACCGCCGCCCAGCCCCATGCCGCCCACCACGCCAAACACCAGCCCGAATACCGCGTACAGCATCAGAACAGCATCCTTATGCCCGATGCCAGCATCAGCAGCGTGAAAATGTTGTTCAGCGTCCGCACGCCCACGCGCTTCAGAAAAAAAGCGCCTATCACGCCGCCCACAGCCGCGCCGCCGCACAGCCACAGCGTTTCCTTAAGCGGCACAAACCCGCCGAAGCCGTACAGCGCCGCGGACAGCACGGATATCGGGAATATCACCGCCAGAGACGCCGCGTGCGCCCGGCGCTCCTCCGTACCCGTCAGCTCCAGGCCTTCCACCACCGCGATGCCGCCGCCCGAGCCGAACAGCCCCGCAATAAAGCCGGATACTAATCCCACTGCCGCTTTTTTGACCTTCTGCTTCATCCCGAACCTTTTCTTCAAAGCATATTCAAACTTAGTGTTTGCCGCGCACATCGGCGCTATACTGCAATAACCTTAAATAACCGAAGCGATGCCACAGGCCATCCACATTATATTGTTAATGCATTTGCTTTTCCCCTATGTGTTGTATGCCATGCGGCCCCTGTGCTATAATATATTTGATGAAAACGTCAAAATACGGCGCATCGCTGCGCCCGGTGGACGATGCGCGCATCCGCGAGCTGTCGCCCATCGCGCTGGCATACATCGGCGACACGGTGTTCGACCTGTATGTCCGCGCATATCTTGTCAAAAATAATATGGGCCGGATCGATGCGCTGCACAGGTACGCCTCCGGCGTTGTGAACGCGCACGCCCAGGCTCAGGCGGCGCTGCTTTTAAGGCCGAATCTCACTGAGCGCGAGGCGGAAATCTTCCAGTTGGGCAAAAACGCGAAATCCACGCCGCCCAAAAACGCAAGCCATGAGGACTATTCTCTGGCCACCGCGCTGGAAGCCGTTGCGGGATACCTGTACCTCACCGGTCAGACGGCGCGGCTTGATGTGCTGTTCGGCACCATAATCATGCATTTTTTGGAGGGGAACCCGCATGCCTGAGGTTGTGCAAAACGTCCGGTTGCTGCATTACCCGCCCGATGCCCAGAAGCTGGCAGCGATGGCGGCAAAGCTGTGTTACAGTCCGGCGCATATTGACGACATCGCAGGCGACATGACGCCGGAGAAATCCGTGGCGTTTTTAAAACGCATCGTGGACCTCGGGCACCTGTCCACAGTGGAACACGCCTCCTTCACGTTCGGCATCGAGGGCGTGTCGCGCACGCTGCTCGCCCAGATCACGCGTCACCGCCTCGCGAGCTTTTCGGTGCAGTCCCAGCGCTATGTCAGCTATTCCGAAGGCGGCTTCGGCTATGTGATCCCGCCCGCCATCCGCGCGCTGGGAAAGGACGCCGTGCGGGAATACGAAGCGCAGATGGAGCAGATCCAGCGCTGGTACGACGGCTGGCGGCAGCGTCTGGGCGACGGTGAATCCGCCAACGAGGACGCGCGGTTTGTGCTGCCCGGCGCCTGCGAAACGCGGATGATGCTGACGATGAACGCGCGCGAACTGATGCACTTTTTCTCGCTGCGCTGCTGCAACCGCGCCCAGTGGGAGATACGCGAACTGGCCTGGCGCATGCTGGTGCTGGTGTCCGAAGGGGCGCCCGCCCTGTTCGCAAACGCCGGTCCGGCCTGTGTACGCGGCGCGTGCAGCGAGGGCAGTATGACGTGCGGCAAAGCGGCTGAAGTGCGAAAGCGCCATGCAGAAATCGTGAAAGGCAGAGAATAGATGGATATCATATACGGCAGAAACGCGGTGAAAACCGCCATACGCTCCGGCCGGTCAATAGACAAGCTCATCGCGTCCAAGGAACTGACCGACCCCAGCGTGCGCGAGATATTGACGCTCGCCACGCAGCACCATATCCCCATCGTGCGGGCAGACCGGCGCAAGCTGGACAGCATGACGCTGCCTTACGGTTTCGGCGGCAAACCGGCGAACCACCAGGGCGTGGTGGCGGTAACGCCCGCGCGCGATTACGACAGCATGGACGACATATTCGCCCTGGCGCAGCAGCGCGGCGAACCGCCGTTCATCGTGCTGCTGGACGGCATCACCGACGAGGGCAATTTCGGCTCCATCATCCGCAGCGCCGAGGTGCTGGGCGCGCACGGCGTCGTGCTGGGCAAGCGGCGCAGCGCATCGCTCTCCGCCGTGGCGGCAAAATCGTCGTCGGGCGCGGCGGACCTCATTCCAATCGTGAAGGTGACCAACCTGGTCGCCACCATTAAGGAACTGAAGCAGAAAAACATCTGGACGGTAGCGGCAGACCCGGAAGGCCAGGACGCGCATACCATTGACATGAAGGGCGCTATCGCCATCGTGGTTGGGTCCGAAGGCGAGGGCATCTCCCGCCTGGTGCTGGAACACTGCGATTTTAAGGCCCGCATTCCCATGAAAGGCCAGACAGGTTCGCTCAACGCTGCGGTGGCCGCCGCAGTGCTGATGTACGAAAAAATCCGGCAGGAAGCCATGAAATAATCGGATCCTGTCGGAAATTATTTATGATATAAACTGACAAAAGTATTGGTCATTTACACTCTACACATGGCTTGACTGTATCACTGTCAGAGACTATAATAGAGCTCTAGCAACGGTCGGTTGACAGGAGGACAGGCTCTTTGACTACTTACAACAAGTCTGCATTGAAAGCAGCTTATATTAACTATGAGGACTTAACCGATGAAGCCGTTGCAGAGCTGGCACGCAACTACGACGGCGACGCTCTCGAATTTCTCCTCAACAAGTATAAAAATTTTGTACGGGCGAAGGCGCGCTCTTATTTTCTTATTGGCGCAGACCGAGAGGATATCGTTCAGGAGGGCATGATCGGTCTGTATAAAGCCATTCGGGATTTCCGCCCGTCCAAGATGACGTCTTTCCGCGCGTTTGCCGAGCTGTGCATCACGCGGCAGATCATCACCGCCATCAAGACGGCCACGCGCCAGAAGCACCGCCCGCTGAATTCCTACGTGTCCCTCAACAAACCGGCTTATGACGAGGAGTCGGATCGTATGCTGATCGACGTGCTTTCCAGCGTCAAGGTTTCCAACCCTGAGGACATCATCATCGGGCAGGAGGATTATTCCACCATCGAGTCCAAGATGGGCAAGATGCTCTCCCCCCTGGAGATGCAGGTGCTGCGCAAATACATCGAGGGCAAATCTTATTTCGAGGTGGCGGAAGAGCTGGGCCGAAGCGTCAAATCGGTGGACAACGCGCTGCAGCGCGTGAAGAACAAGCTCGAGAAACTTATCTCTTCCAATAACGAATAAGCCCGCATCAATTGTATTCAAATTGCGGTTAAAAGTTTTATGCGGCAAAAGAGACGCCCGGCAGCGCTTTTGCCGGGCAACAAAGCGCCTTTTTGGCGTTTTTTATATATCCGGCGTTTCGATGATACCGATATGCCAATGCCGCTATTTATTCAGCAAAAACGCCGCCCCGGTTGAAAACCCCGAAGCGGCGTTCGTTTCTCTATCTGCCCGTCATGCTCCTGCAGCCCGCCTGAAATACCGGCAAGCCAGTATGCATACCGGCGTGAAGTAAGCGCACCAGAACTCCAGCACCAGCACGCCCATAATGTCTCCGCCCGCCAGGCCGGGCTTAAACAGCCCCAGCGCCGGCAAAAGCACGCAGGAGACCGCAAATACGCCGTGTATGCGCAGCAGCCATTTGAGCCACCCATCGCCCCTGTCGCCCGGAGTCAGCGCAAACGACACAAAGAACGTCGATAATGACATAAAGGCGTATCCCAGCAGGTCGTAGTTGAAAAACAGGCCGAACTCGGTATAGCTCAGCAGACCGTAAGCCTCGCTCGACAGCGCGGACAGGCGGACGGTGGTGATTTGCGCGTAATAAACGAGAGCGATCAGCACGGCATATACCGCGGCAAACGCGACGGCCGTATATGCCGCCGCCTTTTTTTCCTTATCCGCCAGCGCCGCAAACGCGCAAACTATGGGAACGAAACCCCACGATATGCCCATGCTCGAGATATAGCTGCCCATATCGGAATCAACCAGCATGCACGCTGCGAAGGCCAGCACAAAAACCAGCGTCACCAGCGAGGCAGCAAGGCCCAGTTTCCGGTTCACGATCGTTTCCTTTCTTTCGCCGTCAGGTCACAAACCCGCCGTTCACGCCCAACACCTGGCCTGTGATGAAACCCGCCCGGCTGGACGCAAGGTAATAGATCGCGTCGGCCACGTCGCGCGGCGTGCCGATAACGCCCAGCGGCGTCTGCTCTTTCAGCGCTTCCATCGTCTCCGCATCCAGGCCCGCGGTCATCGACGTCGCAACCACGCCGGGTGCCACGCAGTTCACGCGGATGCCGGACGGCCCGACCTCCTTGGCGAGCGCTTTGGTCAGCCCGATCACGGCGGCCTTGGCGGCGCTGTAATGCACCTCACACGACGCGCCCACCACACCCCACATCGACGAGATGTTAACAATGCTGCCCGATTTGCGCGATATCATGCCGGGCAGCACGGCCTGGCAGCAGTGGAACACGCCCTTTACGTTAATATCCATCATGCTGTCCCAGTCCTCGGCGGTGATGTCTGTAAACAGCTTCTGCTGGGCGGTGCCGGCGTTATTGACCAGCACGTCGATGCGCCCGAACGTCCGGCACACCTTGACCACCATCGCGCGCACCTCTTCCATGTCGCGCACATCCGCCGCCGCCCGTATCACGCTGACGCGGCGCGCTCTCAGCTCATCCACCAGCGCCGCAGCCTTCGCCCCGCTGCTGTGGTAATGCACCGCCACGTTCCAGCCCTCCGCCGCGAAACGGCGCGCAGTCTCGCGCCCGATGCCCGTGGCCGCCCCGGTGATCAGTACTGTCTGGCTCATAGATCCCCCATTAATTCAGCTCGTCCAGCGTCAGTTCAAAGCTGGGCACGAACGTCTTCATAAAATAATCCACCTCGGGTCGATCCATGCTGTCGATCGTCTTCTTCAGCGTTTTTTTGGCTTTGGCAAACTCGCTGTTGCCTGCGGACATCTCCTCCACGCATTTGAGGTACGCGCAGATTTTATCCGCCGCCTTCACAATGGCATGGGCTTCGTCGTCCTCGCGCTGCTTGACCAGCGGTTCAAACTCGCCGCGCAGTTCGTCGGGCAGCATGCGCAGCAGCTTTTCCTCCGCCACGCGCTCTATCTCTTTGTATGCGTATTTGATTTCGGGGTTGAAGTATTTTATTGGCGTCGCGAGATCGCCGGTGATCACCTCGCCGACCTCGTGATATACCGCCAAAGCCATTACGCGCTCCGCGTCCACATTGCCGCCGAACAGCTTGTTTTTAATCACCGCCAGCGCGTGGGCAATCATCGCGGCCTGCAGCGAATGTTCCTGTATGTTCTCATCCCGCGTGTTGCGCATCAGGCCCCACCGCCTGATGTGCTTCATCCGCGCCATGTAACTGAAAAAGTGGTACATATTCCCGCCTCCCGTCGCTTCATTTTAATATACACAGGGGCAGTTGGCAATCGGATAATGCGCCGCCCGGCGCTTGACACCACTGCGCCGCGCCTGATATGATGTATTTGTAAACATCACCATTATCTTCCTTGTCATTCTCTCCTAGTTTCGTAAGGAGCACGCCATGAAAAATTTCCTCGCCTTTGCGTTGCTGCTCATTGTCATCGCTGCGCTGGCCGGTTGTTTTGTCATACCGATCCCTAAAAAAACCGAAACGCCCTCCATTACCATCCCGGCGCAAACGCCCCGGCCATCCCCCGCTGCAACGTCAGCACCCAGTGCAAAGCCGGCCCTCTGAGCCACAGTCAGCCCTTCCCTCTGCGTCCGTTCTGCCTCCGTCCGGCTACAGCTTCGCCGACGCCAAAGAGGTGTTTGCGAATCCCGATGCGTATAAGGAGATGGAATACGCCAGCCCATTTTTGCTTGCCAGCGGCCCCCAGGCTTTAAGCGACTCAATAACCGTCTACTATGCCGAGGGCTACAGCAACGGCAGTCAGGCACCCTGCTATACCGTTCTTGAGTTCAGCAGCGACAGCACTCCCGAACTTAAGACGGGCAACAGCGTGTACATCCGCGGCATCATCCAAGGAAAGGGGACGCTCTACGACGACACGGGCAATTCGGTCGATATGCTATGGCTGCGCGTTAAAGAATACGAAACGGACGCCGGCGCAGCGACCCTTCCGGCACCCCAGCAGGAATTCCGCTTCGATGAGGGGAAATACCGCGCGGTTCAGGACGCGCTGTCCATCGAGGTCATCGGCCTCACATTCAGCGACGACGGCCTGATGCTGTCCACCAAGACCATCGACACCGCAGCGCAGGGCTTCACCACCTATTACTTCGACATCATTATCCATCAGGACGGCCTTTTCGCCTGGTATCACGCCTGCAACTTCTGGATCGACGCCGGCGTTACGGGCTACGACAACATACCTTTTCCTTCGCTGGACGATAAAAAGGATATAACAATTGAGTTTGTGCCCTTCAGCGAAAATGGCGAACTGCTCTACCGCCCGCTGGTAATCGACATCCCGCTCAGCCAGTTCTCCTGATAAACGCAGCAAAAAAACCGGCCGTCCGGCCGGTTTTTCATATCTATTCTTCCCGCTCCAATGCAGCGCGCACCGCGCGGCGCAGCGCGACGAACGCGGGCGTTTCCACGATATCCCGCGGCCGCGGCCGAGGCAGCGAAATGTCGATAATATCCGCCACCGTGGCGGGCCGCTCGGAGAGCACGTACACGCGGTCGGAGAGAAACACCGCCTCCTCGATGTCATGCGTCACAAACACCACGGCCTTTTTGTGACGGCTCCAGATATCCAGCAGCCATACGCGCATTCTGTATCGCGTCAGCGCGTCCAGCGCGGCGAACGGCTCGTCCATCAGGTACACATCGCCCTCGCAGAGAAACGTGCGCAGCAGCGCCGCCCGCTGCCGCATACCGCCGCTCAGCGTGTCCGGCCAGGCGTTTTCAAACCCCGAAAGCCCAAACTCCTCGAAATACCGGGCGGCCTGCGCCTCGCGCTCCGCTTTGGGGACGCCGCGCAGCTCCAGCGGCAGCGCCACGTTCTCCAGCACGCTGCGCCACGGCATCAAGAGATCCCGCTGCGGCATCAGGCAAACGGACGGGCGCACGGCACGCACGTCCTGCCCGTTCACATAAGCCGTGCCGGTGTATTCATCGTCCAGCCCGGCCATGATTTTGAGCAGCGTGCTCTTGCCGCAGCCCGACGGCCCGACAATGGAGACAAACTCGTTGGGCCGCACGGTAATATTGACGTCCACCAGCGCATCCACGGTATTGGGGGTGTCGTCGAACACACGGGATATGTTTTCAAGCCGGGTAACTGCGTCCGTCATTTCACAAACTCGTTGGTAAACGCCTTGGACGAATCCACCAGCGTTTCGATGAAGCCCTGGTCATACAGCCACTTCGTATAGCGCTCCCACACTTCGGCCTTCTGCACGCCAAAGCTCTCCGCGTCGTCGATATACCGCGGCGATAAGTATTCCTGGCTGGCCTTCACCAACTCCGCATCCAGCTCGGGCGCGTGTCTCAGCAGTATATCCGCGCTTTCGCCCGGATTCTCCGCCGCAAAGGTATAACCTTTCACCACCGCGTCCATGAACTTCTCCACGATCTCTCGGTTATTCGTTATCATGTCTTCGCTTGTGGCGATGATGGGCGTGTAATAATCGAACACCGGATCGTCGCCAAGCGGCACATAGGTGAGCTCTACGCCCTTAAGCTTCGCGCTGATGCCTTCCCAGCCTTCGTAAATCCACGCGAAGTCGATGCTGTTCATATCCATCGCCGTCAGGGGGTCCGTATCGCCGATGGTCACGATGTTCACCTTATCAAAGTCCGCGCCCGCCTCTTCCATCAGGTAGCGTATCGTCGCTGTTTCCATATCCATACCCCATCCGCCGTAAGTTTTGCCCTCAAAATCCTTCGCGCTGGTGATGCCACGGTCCGCCGGAGCCGCAAACGCCGACGTGTTGTGCTGCAGAATCGCGGCTATGGACACCACCGGCATACCGGCATCCCGCGCAAACGTCAGCGATTCCTGAAAGTCGATGCCGAACTGCGCCGTGCCCGCGGACAAAAGCTGCAGCACCGACGACTCGGACGGCTGGATAATGGAAACGTTAAGCCCATTTTCAGCAAAATACCCTTTCTCCAGCGCGACGTACAGACCGGTGTGGTTGGTGTTGGGCGTCCAGTCCAGCACCAAAGTGACTTCGGTCAGGTTCGTCGTTTCCTGCGCCTGCTGCTGGTTTTGAGAGCCGCACGCTCCCAGCGACAATGCGCACACTGCTGCCAGCACGATCAATAAAACCCTTTTCATCCGTTTCCTCCTCAGCCTAAAACTTTTATTCCTGGAGCCGGCGGCCGCGGATCCACGGCACCGCCTTTTTCTCGGCGAAGCTCACCGCGCCAAACAGCGCCAGGCTTAAAATGACGATCAACGCAATATTGGCGAACAATGCCGCCGTTTCAAACGTGCTCATTGCGCGCGAGAGGTATATGCCAAGTCCCAGCGACGCGCCCGTCCATTCGGAAATCACCGCGCCCATCACGCAGTACGCCGCGGATATCTTCATCCCCGCGAAGAAAGCGGGCATCGCGCCGGGCAGCCGTACCATACGGTAAATCTGCCAGCGGCTCGCCTTCATCGTGCGCATCAGCTCCACCATCTCGACGTCGTACGACTGCAGCCCTTCCAGCAGGCTGACAGCCACCGGGAAGAACACCACGATCACCGACATGATAATCTTGGGCATCCACCCGAAACCAAACCAGATGGCAAGCAGCGGCGCAATCACCACCAGCGGCACGGTCTGCGAGATGATGAGAAACGGGTACAATGTGAGCCGCACCGGCCGTATCATGCTCATCGCGACGGCCACCGCCACCGCCAGCAGCACGCCCAGCACAAAGCCGATCACCGATTCTGCCACCGTCACCCCCGCATGCGTCATCAGCAGCGGGAACTTGTCCACAAATTCCGCGGCAATCACGCTGGGCGCAGGCAGGCGGTACTCCGGCACATTCTGCAGGCGTACCAGCGTCTCCCACACGATGATGAACACGGTGAGCCCTGCAGCTGGGTATATCCTGCCCGCTATGCTTTTGCGCGTTTCAGCGGTATTTCGCGATTTTTTCATCGATGGTCGATCCTTCCGGCTTGTAGTCGATCTTGACCACGGACATGATGCGGCTGGCGCCCTTCTCCACGCACAGCGTCTGCGCCTCCTCCACGATTTCAAGCAGCTGGTGCAGCTCGCCCTCCATCGTGGTGCCCATCGGCCCCACCACGTATTTCACGCCCCGGCTCGCGATCAGCTCGATCACGCTGTCCACCACGCCGTATACATCCTCAACGCCGCCGGGTATTACCTGCAGCTCCACATTGACAACGGGCATAGTCTTCGCCCTCCTTCTCTTAGCATATCAAAAGAGCCGTTCCTGATGCGGAAACGGCTCATATAAAACGCAGTGTCGAATGGTCATTCCCTTCGCCGGCATTATCCGTATCAGGTTCTCATGGTCGGAACGCACTAGTTCCCTCTCAGCCGATTGCTTAGCTCCCATATGCCCTAAAGCTATTCAGTTGTGTCCATTGTAACCGTATTGACGGTATCTGTCAAATATACTTATTCTTCGCGTAACGGCGGCCCCTACTCGATCACCAGCGCTTTGTCCTTAGCGGGCCGGGCGCTGAGCTCCTCACGCTTTTTCTCGAAGCCCGCCTTGCCCATCAGCGCAAACGTCGCCAGTTTGCCTTCCTCCACGCCGGGCTGGTCGAACGCATTGATGTCCAGCATCTCGCCCGCAAACGCGGTGGCCATCTCGAAGAAGTACAGCAGCGCGCCCACGGTATAAGCCGACACCTCGGGCAGCGTGATGGTGAGGTTCATCCGCCCCGCCTTGCACAGCGCGTATTCGGTGGCGCTGCGCTCCGCCTCCAGCAGCTGGCCGAACGTCTTGCCCGCAAGGAACTGAAGGTCTTCGATATAATCAAAGGCTGCGGGAATGGTAAGGTCATTATCAAACCTTCCAATCTTCAGGAACGTTATAATCTTGTCAAACGGTCCCTCGGTATACAGCTGGATCTGCGAATGCTGGTCCGTCACGCCCAACGCCTTCACCGGCGTCTGCCCGGCGTACACATCCCGGCCGTCCCGGCTGTAACGTTTGCCCAGCGATTCCGCCCACAGCTGCGCGTACCAGTCCGCTATGTACTTAAGCTGGTCGGAATACGGCAGCATCACGCTGATGTTCACGCCCTTTTTCATGCCCATCACATGCATCTGCGCGAACAGCAGCGCGGGGTTGTTTTGCTCGCGCATGCACACTTCGTCCATATATGCCGCGCCCTGAAGCAACGCGCGGATATCGATGCCGCACACCGCTGCGGGCAGCAGACCCACCGGCGTCAGCTCGGAAAACCGCCCGCCCACATCCGCAGGAATGACGAACGACTTGAGCTTCTCCGCATCGGCAATGCGGCGCAGGTCGCCGTTTTTCGCGTCCGTCGTCGCGATCACGTGGCTGGACAGCGGCAGCCCCGCCTCCTTCAGCGCACCCGCCACGTACATCAGCTGCGCCATCGTCTCGGAAGTCTTACCCGACTTGGTGATCAAGTAAAACATCGTACGCTTAAGATCCAGCCCGCCCAATACGCGCCCCAGGCGCACCGGGTCGATATTGTCCTCAACGTAGAGCCTCACCGGCGTGTCCGAACCCAGCGCCTGGTGCACCGCAATGGGGCCCAGCGCTGAGCCGCCGATACCCAGCACCACAAAGTTGTCAAAGCTCTCCCGGATGTCCTGTGCGGTGGCAAGTATATCGTCCAGAACATCGTCCTGACCACGGGGCAGGTTGCGGAATCCCAGATGCCTGCCGCTTACCGCGCAGTAAGCCGCGGCGGCCATATCCGCCGCCTTCTCCAGCTCGTCCGGGGTAAACCCTCTGCCGCCGGTCCGCTCGGCCATCATATTATTATAATCGAAAATCAAACGACTCATCATGCTCTCCTTTGCTTCAATCCTCTCTGGCGCTTATTATATCCTTTTGCCGCCTCTTTCGCCATGAAAAAATCAGACGCAGCCATATTTTTCCCCGCCGCGCGCTGCAGCAATGCCACACGTATCATCAAACGGTACCGGCAAGATATTTAGTTTTAATTCCCGGCATATACATATTGCTGAGGTGAAATAAATGGAGAAAATAAAAGATCGGCGCACTCTCGCCGCCGCAGCCGGCATCTGCCTGCTGCTCGCCATCGCCGCGGTGTCTCTGGCGTTTACGCTCACCCCTGCCGATGTGGCGGTATTCAGGACGAGTCAAAGCGCCGAAACAGCCGCGCTGACGCTGTGCGTGCTGGAAGGATACACCGAATCGCCCATCGAAAACGCAACTGTGGTGATATTGGAAACAGGCAAAACATATAAGACCAATGAAAACGGCTTAACGGACGTCATTGAAGTGCCGGTTATCCGCGACACGCGGTACGACGCGATACTGGAAAAACCCTGGGGCGAGATATCGCTGATCGTGTATAAAGACGGGTTTGTGCCCTACGCGCTGTTTTACCTGCAGGTGCTGGCAGGACAAACGCGGGAGGGCGTGAAAATACTGCTCTTTGAACAGGGAAGCACAGACAGCGGAGAGCCGTTTTCCATCATCGAAGGGCCGAACCGCGTCTGGGTAAACCAGCTTGTCAAGATGTATCGGCCCCGATAATGTCAGTAACGGTTGCGCCCTAAGCTCTTGATGCTGCGGATGGGAACATCCGCAGTCAGCCGGGTACAGCCGCGGTTGGCAATATCCGATGTGTTTTTAATCTCCACGTCAAAATCCGCTTCCACCACGTCGAAGTATTTGGAGATAACAGCAAAAATATCCTTGCGAAGCATCTGCAGGATGTTGCTGGAAGGCGAAGTACCGGCGCGGTCATGAATCAAAACGAGCTTGAGCCGTTCTTTCGCCACGCTGCTGGAACTGTTTTTTCTCCCAAATGCCATAAATAAGACCCCCCTCCCCCTTTTACCTGCTGCCGAACAGTTTCTTAAGCCGTGCGCCGAAACCGCTGCTGTCATCCAGCGCCATCAGCGGCACATTTTCGCCCATGATGCGCCGGACGATATTGCGGTATGCCCGGCCTGCCGACGACTTGTCCATCAGCACGATGGGCTCGCCCATGTTGGTGGAACGGATGATCCTCTCGTCTTCCGGAACCACGCCGACAAGGTCGATGCCGAGGATGTCCAGCGTGTCGTCGAGGCCCAGCATATCCCCGCGCCGCACCATGTCCGGGCGCATGCGGTTCACCAACAGCTGCGTGTCATCTATACCCGCGGCGGACAAAAGACCGATGATACGGTCAGCGTCGCGCACGGCCGACACCTCGGGCACCGTCACCACGATGGCGGATTTGGCGCCGGCCACGGCGTTCTTGAAACCCTGCTCGATGCCGGCAGGGCAGTCGATCAGGATATAGTCGAACTCCTGCTCCAATTCCGCAATCAGCTTTACCATCTGCTCGGGGTTCACCGCCAGTTTATCGCGTGTCTGGGCAGCGGGCAGCAGGCATAAGCCTTCAAAACGCTTGTCCTTAATCAGCGCCTGCCTGAGCCGGCAGGTTCCTTCCACCACGTCGACGAGATCATATACGATGCGGTTTTCCAAGCCCAGCACCACGTCGAGATTCCGGAGCCCAATATCCGTGTCGATAAGTGCCACTTTTTGACCCCAGTGCGCAAGCCCGGCGCCTATGTTGGCGACAGTGGTGGTTTTCCCCACACCGCCCTTTCCTGATGTCACCACGATGACGTTTTGCATAGACGATTTCCCCCCAGATTGATATCAAATTAGTTATTCGCTGCGAGTAGCGATGCGCTTCTCCGGCTTTAGGCGGCGGATGACGATGGTGCCGTCCTTATACTCCGCAACTTCCGGCACATCTGCCGGCCTGTCGGGCAGCGTTGCGATCTTGCCGCTGATGCGGAGCTGCTTGGGACCGAGTACCTGAGCCGCAACCACCACGTCCCTGCGGCCCGTCGCGCCCGCGTGCGCCAACCCGCGCAGCGCGCCCATCACCGCGATGCTGCCGCCGGCAATCACCTCTGCGCCGTCGTTTACATCGCCGAGCACCACAATATCGCCCTCGCATTCCACGCGCTGTCCGCTGCGCAGCGTGTGCGATATGAATATGCTTTTTGCATTGAAATAATTCTTGGAAACCAGCGAAACCCGATTGGGGCTCTCAGCCGGCGCCTCGCCGGTCGTGACCGTGCCCACTACCTGCAGGCCTTCGGGTTCCTCGTCCGCGAACGTCACGTTTTTGATGTCGTAGTCCATGAAAAGCATGCGCCGCAGCTCTTTTTTCTGCGCCGCCGACAGCACTTTTCCGGAAAAACGCACCTTGGCGTCCGCACCGGAAAAGAAATCCCTGTTTTTCGCAAGCTTCTCGCTGACTGACTGCCTGATATCTACATATGACGCGAGCGGCTGCATTGCAATCTCCAGCACGCCGCCCGATTTGCCCTTGATGGTGATGCTCATCAGATCCCCCGCACAGTTTCCTGGAGCCGTCCGGCTGCGCCGCATGGTTCCAAGAACCTATAATACTATATCGGACAAAATTCTACAATTATTAACGTTATTCCTGCAAAAAACCGCAAGTTCCTTGTCTTTCGGGCTCAATAGACCAAAGAATCCGGGTCCGGAATCGTCTGTTCCGCCACAACCTTTTTCTGATCCATATAGTACCGGATGATATCCTGCGCCACATACGACGACAGGCCGCCCTGATAACCGTGGGGCACATACATCACAACAGCGATCTCCGGCTTCACGGAAGGATTGTCCGCGCTGTACGGCGCAAAACACACAAACCAGCTGTTGTTCTCGAGGTCGGTGGTGGACACCTGCGCCGTACCCGTTTTGCCCGCCAGCTGATTCAGATATTCTTCCGGAAAATCCTTGAAGAAGTTGGACGCGGTGCCTTCCTCCTCGGAAACCACGCCTTTCATGCCCTTCTTGATGGCGTCCAGATACTCCTTAGGCGCGTCCAGCGTACCGAACACCCGGGGCTGCTGGTTTAGCACCACCGTGCCGTCCTGCGCCACAACCTTATCGATGATGTTCGCCTGATACACGGTGCCGCCGTTGGCGATAGCGGATACATACCGCGCCACCGCGATGGGCGTTACCGCCGTGATGCCCTGGCCAATGCCTGTTCTGACAGTGAGCGCCGGCGTCCACATCAGCTCGGAAAGCGAGCTGGCTATATCGCGCGACAGCTGGACGGAAACCTTTTGGGAAATGCCCAGCTTGTCGTACAGCACGTTACGGATGTGCTGGCCGAGCGTTACGTTGTTCTCGTCCACCATATTGCCTTTGTCGTCGGTGTGCCAGGTGATGCCCATCAACTGAACGATCTCCTTGGCCGTGTCCAGCATCTCCTCGTCGGTATACTCGCGGCCCACCTGCTCGGCATACTTCTTGATCAGGTTGTATACCGAGTTGGGGCCGGTTTT
>JBMNOT010000159.1:0-4939 GCA_050943225.1 Christensenellales bacterium
CAGCATCGGCAGCGCCGAAGACTGATCCTCGATATCCCGGTACGGGTTGAACATCTCCTTCTGGCTGCCGATCTGGCCCACCGCCTCGCCGGGCAGCTGGATGCCGGTGGACGACGTCAGGCCAAACTTCTCCGCCCATTTGTCCAACAGGTCAATACCCATGCGGCCGGCCAAAGTATAGAAATAGAAGTTGCAGCTGTGCTCCAGGCCTTTTACGACGTCCTGGTCTTTATGCGCCTCCGCGTAGCCGACCCTCTTCCAGCACTTGGGCGCATCCTTTAAATTGATGATGTCCTTGGTATACGTACCCTCACAGGTGATTGTCTCAGTAAGCGTGGTGCCTTTATTTCGATCCCTTTCTCCCTCCATCAGCGCGCCGAGCTCCGTCACCATCTTGAATATGGAACCCGGCGTGGCTTTGCTCGCAATGGCTTTGTTGAACAGCGGCGCGGCTTTGTCGCTGCTGAGCTCTCTGTAGACATCCTCCGAAATGCCGCCCACAAACAGGTTCAGGTCGAACGACGGGTAAGACGCCATGGCCAGCACGTCGCCGGTGTTCACATCCATCACCACCACCGCGCCGGATTCGGCGAGGTTCAGCTTATCGAGCTCCTTGTCTTTGTATTTCTGTTGACTTTCCGGCTTTTGCTTGTCCCGATTAAACTCCGCCACCTGCGCCTCGCGGATCCGGGGGATGTTGTCCGCAAGCGACTTCTCCACCACCTGCTGCAGCGGCAGGTCGATGGTAAGCATCACGTTGTCCCCCTGCACGGGCTGTGTGGACGACACCACGTTCCGCACCACCGCCATGTTGTCAACCTCCACCACCTGTTTGCCCTGGCGCGAGGCGCGGTTGCCCGTAAGGTAGGCTTCCATGGATTTTTCCACGCCGGAAACACCGATCAGATCGTCCACGCTGTACCCAAAATCTTTCAGCGTGAGCATCCCGGCCGAAACCGAGCCATCGCTGTTTACCTTAAGCCCCCTGCTCAGCTCGCCTAAAGTGTAATGGTTATTGTCCACAAACCCGTAACCGCTGACGTCGCTGAGCGTATCCTCTGTAATGCGGCCCATGTACCCGATGACATGCGCCGCCACAGAACCTTTCGGGTATACACGCGACGTCGAATCCTCAATCATCATGCCTGTGAGCGTATCCTTTTTGGTCTGTATCTCCGCCACGGTCTGGACGCTCACGTTATACGCCACCGTCACCGGCTTGTAGGCCACCCATGAGGACAGCTGCACTTCCTGCCAGATGGAGAGTATCTTTGCGGCCTCCTCATAGCCCACCTCGCTGGGGATCTTGTACCTGTTGCGCAGATACAGGTAAATCTGCTCCGGCGTCTTGAGGCTTTCGCTGGTGACATACATATTCTTGCGCCATTCCTGCTCGCGCCTTTCTATGTTTTTCGGGTTGGTAATGCCGAAATCGAAATAGTATTCCCCCGTCTCCTCATTGCGCTTGATCGCAAAAGTATCCACCGTTTTCCCGCCGTTGCGCTCTATGATGTCGATCGTCTCTATAATGACAGACGAATAATAAGCCCGGTCGGTCTCGGAATTTTTGGTGGGGTCGCGATAGAATTTGACGTTATAAGATTTGACGTCGTAGGCCAGAGGCAGCCCGTTGCGGTCGAGGATGCTGCCGCGCGCGCCCTCGACGGTGATCGTCCGCTGCTTAAGTTCATTGCCCTTGGCCGCCAGTTCCTCGCCCTGTACCAGCGTCAGCCGGGCAAGCTGCACAAAGAGTACGGCAAACAGCGCCACCGTAAGAATAGCAAAAACGATGAATCTGTTGCGTATATTTCCATTCATTATCTATTTAGCACTCCAAAAAGTTGTACTCACCACAACCTCGGAAACATTATAGCACATTTTGCACCGGTGCTGATAATTGTTCGCAATTTATTTATTAGCTCTTGCAAACGCCGGCGCGTTGTGATATGTTAATTTACGTAAAAGCAGTGATGACGACGATGTCAAAACAGGGCTTTAAGCTCTTTTGGCATCTTTTTTTATTTAAAAATGCTAAAGAGCTGCGGGCCATGTGATGACATTCAGATATTAAATTAAATATAAGGAGTGTACCGGAATGGCAAAGAAGTATACCAATAAGGATATCCTCAAACTGGTAGAGGAAAATGACGTTAAATTCATTCGGCTCCAGTTTACCGATGTATTCGGCATACTGAAGAACGTCGCCATCACGTCCAAGCAGCTGCCCCGCGTGCTGGAGGAAGGCTGCATGTTCGACGGCTCCTCGATCGACGGCTTTGTGCGCATCGAAGAGTCGGATATGTATTTGAAGCCGGACGTAGATTCGTTCGCGATCTTCCCGTGGCGGCCCCAGCAGGGCAAAGTGGCGCGCCTGATCTGCGACGTCTACACCACCAACGGCGAACCGTATGGCGGTTGCCCGAGAAACGCCCTGAAAAGAATTCTGGCCAAGGCGGAAGAGATGGGCTACACGATGAACGTGGGGCCGGAGTTAGAGTTCTTCCTCTTCCAGACGGACAGCGAAGGCAAGCCCACCATCATCACGCAGGACGACGGCGGCTATTTCGACCTGGCTCCCATCGACAAGGGCGAGGATGCCCGCCGCGACATGTGCCTGATGCTGGAGGAGATGGGCTTCGAAATCGAGACGTCACATCACGAAGTGGCCGAAGGCCAGCACGAAATCGACTTCAAATACGCGGACGCGCTGACCACGGCGGACAACATTATGACGTTCAAGATTGTCGTCAAGAGCATCGCCGCGCGCCACGGCCTTTACGCCACCTTCATGCCCAAGCCGATATTCGGCATCAACGGCAGCGGCATGCACACCAACCAGTCGCTGTGCACCAAAGACGGCAACGCCTTCTTCGATAAAGACGGCGAGCTGCAGCTTTCCAAAGTGGCCTACAACTATATCGCGGGTCTCTTGAAGCATATCCACTCCATCACCGCGGTCACCAACCCCATTGTCAATTCGTACAAGCGGCTGGTGCCCGGTTATGAAGCGCCGTGCTACGTGGCCTGGTCCGCCCAGAACAGAAGCCCCCTCATCCGCATCCCTGCGTCCCGCGGCAACAGCACGCGCGTGGAACTGCGCAGCCCCGACCCGGCCTGCAACCCGTACCTTGCCATCGCGCTGCAGCTGGCGGCCGGCCTGGACGGCATCAAGAACAACCTGACCCCGCCGCCGCCGGTAAACCGCAATATCTACAAGATGACGGCGTGCGAAATGGACGACTGCGGCATCACCAGCCTGCCGGCCAACCTGTACGACGCGCTGCAGCTCTTTAAGAGTAGCGATCTCGTCCGGGAGACGCTGGACGACCACATCACCGACACATACTACGAGTTCAAGATTAAGGAATGGAACGCGTTCCGCACAGCCGTTCATCCGTGGGAGATAGAACAGTACCTCACACGCTATTAAGCGCGGAAACATCCGCTAAAGCAGCTCTACACTCCCCCTTATATGCCCAATTCTGTTAACCGGCACATGCTTCGGGGCGCGTAACGCGCCCCGAAATACTTTGCCGCGTCCCCTCTGCATCCCGACACCATTGTAATCACCATAAAAACATCCGCGCACAGGCGGAATGTTTCCAACTGACCATTATATAAGCCTTTTTTGCTCTTTCCATGAACATTACCGCTGCGCTGCTTTCCTGCGCCGGTTCAGCCCTGCCCGCTTATCTCGTCCAAGGCCGCCGCGCCGAGCAGCCGCGACTTCTTCCAGACCAACTGGAAGAAATCCCGCTCGCGCGCCGGCATCATGCCGCCAGCCGCGGGGGCGATGCGGATAAACAGCGCGGGTCGATGGAAGGCATCCCGGAACCACGTCTCGAAGCTGGCTGCGAATATGCCCGGATTGTCGCCAACGGGCAGCAGCGCATACCCGGAAACGGCCGCCAGCCGCCGCGCCAAATCCACAGAGCCCGGCGTCTTCTCCGCTGTCGCGACATCCGCATAGCCGATGGTCTCGCCTTTGGCATGGAACGACAGCGCCGCACAGAACGCCCTGCAGCGGCATACGTCCATCACCGCCCTCACCTCGGGCTCGGTGCCCGGCTCGCTGCCGCTAAACAGCTCCGATGCGGGCTTATCAACCGGCATATACCGTTTATCCCACAACGCCGGGTAATGGCGGTTCAGATCAATCCCGTTCACATTGGCTTTCCACTCGCAGTAAGACGAGCGGACCAGCATCATCTCCTTCACGCGCTCCGGGTGCTGCACGGCCTTAAGTCCCCCCTGCGCCAGGGCAACTCCGTCCGGATTGACCATCGGCATCACAAACAGGGAGCAGTCCCGAAGCAGTTTCGCGATATCAAAACCTCCCAGCCGCCTGTTGGCCGCAGCGGCGCGGGCGTAAGCATTGACCATATACATCAGATAAGCGCTGGTGATATATTCGCGCGCGTGGTGCGCGCCGCAGCACAGCAGAGATGCGGGCCCCGTTCCCAGCCGGATCAGCGGCAGCGCCCTTCCCTCCACCGAGTATCCCGCATCCTCACTGCTGACAAGGCCGGGATACGCAGCGCAGAGCGAACGGATGTCGCGTATCAGCTGGTCGTGCGTGTACGGCGAGGTCGGCGAAACGATCATCTTCTCCATGGCAGGACCTCCAAACAGGCATGGTAATGTATATGCCTGGCCGGTTTGTCCAGATACCGCCCAATTCTGTCCCAAAAAACGGACAGGCCCTCGCCTAATATGAACATAGTTTCTGGTTTTGGAGGAGCTTATGTGGGAAAGGCTGTGGGACGCCAGCCTGCTGACCGCAGGCGCAATCGCGATGTTTTTGGTGTTTACTATCATATTGTTTGTCTATGAATACCTGGAAGACAAAAAGAAACGACCGGTGCGCCGTCCGCAGCTGCGCGTAATACGCTGCGAGAAGACGAAAAGGGCCGCTAATTAATCCTGTTTGACTCTGGCC
>JBMNOT010000196.1:0-4030 GCA_050943225.1 Christensenellales bacterium
TGGGCAGGGAACAGGCTAGATGCCGCGTTCCATCATGTGGTCGCCTATGTATTCGGGCACCGTTTGGCCCTGCGTCAGGTTTTGGACATGGTTGAGGAAACGGTTTTCCATGCCCTGTTGAATGAGAAAACGGACGCGCACCGCATCGGTGTAGGAGACGTCGTCCGCGACATAGCCGGCCTGGGTGAGCGGCGTCTGCACGCGCGCCCACGACGCAAAGTCGAACGTACAGTTGTAGACCCGGCACGGCACGAGCTCGACCTTGGGCGCGGCTTTCAACGTGTCCGCTGCGCTCTGCGTATAAGCGCGCACCAAACCGGGCGCGCCCAGCAGTATGCCGCCAAAGTAGCGCGTGGAGACGACCAGCACATCGGTAAGGCCGGAGCGCTTTAATACCTCCAGCATGGGCTGGCCCGCGGTGCCCTGCGGCTCGCCGTCGTCGCTGCAGCGCATGGCGCCGCTCTCCAGCAGGTATGCAAAGCAGTGATGGCGCGCGTCGCGGTGCTGGCGCCGGCGCTCTTCCAGCGTCGGCTGCGCCTCCGCTTCATTTGAGACGCGGCAAACGAGGCCGATAAACCGCGACTTCTTGACGACGAGCGTGGTTTCCGTGCGGCCCCGGACAGTGATCATTTTTTCAGCACCACGCGGTGGAACACTTTTTTACCTTTTTTGATGAGCAGCGCTCTGTCCTGGAACAGGTCTTCCGTGACGGGCAGGAACTCCTCGGTCACTTTATTGCCGTTCAGCGCGATGCCGCCCTGTGCGATGAGGCGGCGGCCTTCGCCGCGGGACGACGTGAGCTTGCACGTTTGCAGCAGGTCCACCAGCAACAGGTTTTCCACGCTGTCGATTTGGATTTCGGGGATGGAGCCGCCTTCCGCGCCGCCTCCAAACAGCGCTTCCGCGGCTGCCTTGGCCTTGTCCGCTTCCTCCTTGCCGTGTACCTGCCGCGTCACCTCGTAAGCGAGCACGATCTTGGCGTTGTTGATGCGCTCGTCCTTGTAGCTGCACAGGCGGCGCACCTCGTCCATCGGCAGGAACGTGAGCAGCGACAGGCATTTTTCAACGTCGCTGTCCGCTATATTGCGCCAATACTGGTAGAACTCGTAAGGCGAGGTTTTGTTGGCGTCCAGCCATACCGCGCCTTTCTGCGTTTTGCCCATCTTGCGGCCGTCGCTGGTGAGTAGCAGCGTGAACGTCATGCCGTACGCTTCCTTCCTCTCCTTGCGGCGGATGAGGTCTGCGCCCGCGAGGATATTGGACCACTGGTCGTCGCCGCCCATCTGCAGTTTGCAGCCGTAGTGGCGGTTGAGGTACAGGAAATCGTAAGCCTGCATCAGCATGTAGTTGAACTCCAGGAAAGTCAGGCCCTTCTCCATGCGGGATTTATAGCACTCCGCCGTGAGCATGCGGTTGACGGAGAAATAGACGCCAATATCGCGCAGGAAATCGATGTAGTTGAGCGGCAGCAGCCAGCCGGCGTTGTTGAGCATCTGCGCTTGGCCGGGGCCGAAGTCCAGAAAGCGGCTGATCTGCTGCTTGAAAGCGTTCGCATTGCGCTGGATATCCTCTGCGCTCAGCATCTGCCTAAGGTCGCTGCGGCCGGAAGGGTCGCCCACCATTGTGGTGCCGACGCCGATCAATGCGATGGGCTTGTGGCCCGCGCGCTGCATATGCGCCATCGCCATCAGCTGCACATAGTGGCCTACGTGCAGGCTGTCTGCCGTGGGGTCGAAACCGATATAGAACGTGACGCTTTCCCGGCCCAGCAGCTCTTTGAGCCCTTCGTGCGTCACCTGACGTAAGAATCCTCTTTCCACCAGCACATCGTATACGTTAGTAGACATTGCCGTCTCCTTGCAAAAAGCTTCCTTGCCATTATAGCGGCTTTGACAGCGCGTGGCAATACCGCTGCCCGCCGCATATCGGCATCAGGCGACAAATCAACCCATCTATTGGGTTAAAATTTAAAATGAAACATTGAAAAGCAGGAAAACAAAGGGTCAATAGCGAATTTTTATACCACAATCATGTCTTGCTTAGGTCTTGCATAGGAGGTTTCTTATGGATATCACAGATATTCGTATTCGTAGAATTGAAACCATGGGCAAGCTGAAGGCGGTGGTATCTGTTACGTTTGATGATATGTTCGCAGTACACGATATGAAGATCATCGAAGGGCAGAACGGATATTTTATCGCGATGCCGTCTCGCAGAACGCCAAGCGGCGAATATAAAGACATCGCGCACCCGATCAACGCTGAAGCCAGATCGATGATACAAAACGCCATACTCGAGAAATTCGAAAGTTTGCCTGACGACAAGGAATACGCTTCTTTTCCGGTTTGATCGGCAAAAACGCACTGACTTCATGGCACAGCAGTCTTAAAAAACAGCTTTATTCACACCCTACTTGAGCCTTGCGAATATCATCCTGCCTGCAGCTGTCTGAATCACGCTGGTGACCACAACATTCACCGGCTTGTTGTATTCGTTTTGCCCTCCTTCCACCACAATCATCGTGCCGTCGTCCAGGTAGGCGATACCCTGGCCGGGTTCCTTACCGTCCTTGATGATGGTGACCTGCATTTCTTCGCCAGGCAATACCACGGGTTTCACCGCGTTGGCGAGCTCATTGATGTTGAGCACGCGTACGCCTTTGACCGCCGCCACCTTGTTCAGATTGAAATCGTTGGTGACCACGACGGCGTCCATTTTTTTTGCGAGAAACAGCAGTTTCGAATCCACTTCGGACGCTTCATCCACCTCGGCGTGCATGATTTTGACGGGCATGTGGAGCTCCGTCTGGATGCGCTTTAATACGTCCAGACCGCGGCGGCCGCGGTTGCGCTTTAAATCGTCCGCCGAGTCGGCGATATGACGCAGTTCGTCCAGCACGAATTCGGGGATGATGAGCGCGCCTTCCAGTATGCCGGTGTTGCAGATGTCGAATATGCGCCCGTCGATGATGACGCTGGTGTCCAGCAGTTTGGGACGCGCCAGCGTGGCGTCGCTGGCTTTGTCTTTTTCTTCGCGGCTCCGCCGAAAGCCGGGGCCGAAGAATTCGGGACGGTGGCGCACCAGTATGGATATTCCAAGATAGACGCAGGCAATGTATATGATGACGTCGATGATGCTCGCCACCCACTTAAGATCGTTCAATATGCTGTCCACCAGCCGCGTCAGCAGATAAGCCGTTATAAGGCCGAGTATCATGCCGATTACGGCGGACAGCACAACGCCTGCAGGAAGTTTGGAGAGCCTTTTTTCGGCCTCGCTGATTGACTGGATCAGAAAATTGACAATGGATTTGGATAAAAACAAAAATATGATACCGGTGAGTATGCCGGAGCCGATGAATATCAGCAGGGTAATCCAGTCGGGAAGCAACGCATAAGGATTGTTGGTGTTATGGATGCGCCCGAGCAGATCGAATACCAGGGCGGCGCTGCCGGGCCCAACGAAGATTCCTACCAGGACGATGAAAAAACGCGCAATCCTTCTGCCCATTCGTAGCACCTCAAATTATTTTTACCGAAATATTATACCATACGCCGCGCGTAAAGATATAGTAGTGACAAAAAACAAAAAAAATTTACACCCTCGTCATATATTTTTAAAAAACACGGTTAATTTATCTGATAGTTGGATAATAAAAAAAGAGCTACAGCATGGCTGTGATGCTCTTGATGATGTCTTCGTCCTTTTGACCTTTCACCAGCGCTAGCTCGGACGCGAGTATCTGCATGGACGTGCCGAGCATCTTCTTTTCACTGGAGGAGAGGTTCTTGCGCGTTTCGCGGCGCAACAGGCTCCGGATGACGGCGGCGATCTCGAATATGTCGCCCGACTTCATTTTCTCCAGGTTTTCCCGGTTACGGCGGTTCCAGTTGGTGCATTCGAGCGTATCCTCCGGCTGTTTGAGCAGTTCCATCACCTTTGCGCATTCATCAGGAGTGATAACCCGGCGCAGGCCTACTTTCTCCGCGTTTTCCACCGGTATCCATATCTTGACGTCCTTATCAGAAAA
>JBMNOT010000195.1:0-4030 GCA_050943225.1 Christensenellales bacterium
CCATAGCTCTTTTCCGCCTTTTCCGTTACTATGGCAACATTCTACACCCGGCATTGGCCTATTTTACGGACTTGTCATTGATGATTCATCCTAATAGCCATATTAAATAAATATGAACAGAGGGTGAAAATTGCGGCCTGCCGGATTGTGAATTACGGGGTTGCATGATAATATTAGAAACGACCCGCAGGATGATGCGGCATATGGAGAAGCGATGTTCGGATACGTGCAGCCACTAAAGCCGGAGCTTAAGGTCAAGGAACTAGAAGCCTATAAGGGATATTACTGCGGCCTGTGCAAGGCGATTCGCGACCGATATTCGCACGCTGCACGGTTCCTTTTGAATTACGACTGCGCCGTGCTGTCGCTGCTGCTCGCGTCGATGTCGGACGAGACGCCCAAAGTTGTGCGGGAGCGGTGCGCGGCCAGCCCGGTTAAGCGCAAGACAGTGGTGCACGCGCAGGAGGCTTCGTATGCGGCCACCGTCAACGTGCTTTTAGGCTGCGCCAAAATTGCGGATAACGCGGCGGACGAGGGCTCCCTCTCTGCGAAGATGCTGATGCCGCTGCTGAGTGGGATTCGGCGGCGTGCGGAGAGCGACGCGCCCGAGCTGGCGGCGGAGTTTGCGGCGCGGCTTGATGCGCTGCGCGCGCTGGAAAAGGCCCGCTGCGCCGACGTGGATGCGGTATCAGCGGAGTTTGGGAATCTGTTGGCCGCGGTGTTTGCGTCCGCGCCGTTCGGCTTTGTGAATGAGGGCGCGAAAAAGGCGCTGGCGCATTTCGGCTATCATCTGGGCCGGTGGATATACATCGCCGACGCCGTGCACGATATTGAGAAGGACGCAAAATCGGGCAGCTACAACGTCTATCTGCTGCGGAGTAAAAACGAGCCGGACAAGCTGCGCGCTTCGATACGGGAAGAGGCGGAGTTCAACCTGCATATTTCGCTGGCCGAGGCGTGCAAAGCCTATGAGCTGCTGGATATCCAAAGAGACAAGCCGCTGCTGGACAACATTATGTACATGGGGCTTGCGAAAACGACGGAGGACGTTTTAAAGGGGGAAACAAATGGATCCTTATAAGGTGCTGGGGGTCAGCCCGTCCGCGACGGACGCCGAAATCAAGGCGGCCTACCGGGCCCTGGCAAAAAAATATCACCCCGACCGCTACCGGGGCCACGATTTGGAGGATTTGGCCAGCGAGCGGCTCAAGGAAATCAACGAAGCGTATGAGATGATCCAGAGGGAGCGGCAGGGCGGCGGCTATCGCGCCGAGTACAGCGGCGGTTCGTCCTCCTACGGCGGCACGTCTTACGGCACCGGCTCGGCGCAGTTTGCGGACGTGCGCCGGGCGATCCAGATGGGCGACCTTTCCCGTGCGGAGGCCATGCTGGACGCCATGACCAACCGCAACGCCGAGTGGCATTATCTCAAAGGCACGGTGTTGCTGCGCAGGGGCTGGTACGACGGCGCCCGCCAGCATTTCGGCACCGCGTGCAGAATGGATCCCACCAACGCCGAATATGCCAACGCCTACCAGACGCTGAACCGCAGCGCGGCGGGCTACGGGCAGATGTATTACGGCAACCACGGCTCTGGCAGCAACGTGTGCAGCATCTGCAGCAGCCTTTTGTGCGCCGACTGCTGCTGCGAGTGCATGGGCGGCGACTTAATTCCCTGCTGCTAGTCTATCGGGATAACGGAAGGAGGCCATTATGCCGAGGTTCAAACGTACCGCACACCGGGTCAGCCTGACGGCGATGTTCGCCAGCATGTCATTGCTGTTCCTCTATCTGGCGGCTGTGCTGCCCACAGCTCGTCTGGCGATGTACTTTTTGAGCTCGGTGTTCATCATGGGGCTGGTTTTGGAAGAGGAGATAGGGCTCGCGTTCCTGATGTATATCTCCGTTTCCGCGCTGGCCATGCTGCTGATGATGCCGTCCATCGCGTTTGTGCTGCCTTATGTCATTTTCTTTGGCAACTATGGCTTGGGGAAATACTACCTGGAGACGCGGATCAAGGACAAGGTGATCCGCTATATACTGAAGCTTTTGTATTATAACGTGGCGCTGGTCATTATCTACATACTGATCAGCCTGCTCATGACGGATACCGTCACGCTGGAGATCGCGCTGGGACCGCCGCTGGCTTCCCTGCCGGTGTGGGCGCTGATTCCCATTGCGGAAGCGGCGTTCGTGCTCTACGACTACTTGTTCACCAAGGTGACTGCCTATTACTTCAACAACATCCGCCGGTACCTGATGAAGGATTAGCCTTTGTCTTAAGTGGCTGTGCCGCTGCCTGATATGGGGATGGCTCCGCCCAGTTTTAGTCAGCGGGCGCATCAGGTTCCGTAAAAGAAATATCAGGCGCGCGAGGCTTTACCGCAGCGCGTCTTTTGTTTCGCTGCCGTAGCGGCGCGGGTTGGAAGCGCCGCTTTAGGCGTCAAGGGCCGAGCTGCTGCGCGTCGTATACCGCGCGAAACACGTAGCGCGGTACATGCTCCGTAGGCTTACACCACACATGATGAGCCCGAAGGGTGAATATAGTGTATAAAAACGGGAGGCGATGGCTCATGCCGCTGTATCCGGTAAAATTCGCTTTCTCCACAGGCAGCAGCGACCGTATGGAGGCGGTAATCACTGCGCCCAAAGAACGGCGGTGCGTTCTGCACGGCACGGTGTACGACGAAAACGGCCAGCGCGTGCGCGACGCTGTGGTATGCTTGTATCTTTGCGAGCAGGGCCGGCTTACCCCAGCGGGCAACACGTTCACCGATACGGACGGCGAGTTCGTGTTCGGGCCGCTGACGGCGGACAGCGACTATCTGGTGAAAGTTTATCACAGCGGCGCGCTGCTGCGGGAGATAACCGTAAAGCCGCGCAAAAAGCGCAAACCGGCGGAAACATAACACAGGGCACTATAGATGCAGCTTTGTGACATTTCCAATTCCGGTATGACGGGCGTTCATTGCTGTGTTATAATACACCCATGGAGGATAGAGATAAACAGCTGTACGTGGCGCAGGGCGACGACCCTGCCGCTCTGGCGCGGCAGCTGCTTCAGCAGATAAAGCCCGAGCAGGGGCTGCCGAAGGACGCCAAAATCGGTATCAAGCCCAATCTTGTGGTCGCCAAAAGCTGGACAAGCGGCGCCACCACCAACCCGGCGGTCGCAGAGGCGGTGATCGAATACTTTCAGGCGCGCGGCTACCGCGATATCATCATCATCGAGAGCGCGTCGTTGGCGGAAGACACGGCGAAAGCGTTTTCGGTGTGCGGATACAGCGATTTGGCCCGGCGCTACGGCGTGGAGCTGGTGGACGTCAAAAAGGACAAGACCGAAACACGCAAGTTCGGCGGCCTGAATATCGATATATCATCACGGGTGCTGGGGCTGGACTACCTGGTGAATCTGCCGCTGATTAAGGGGCACTGCCAGACAGGCCTGACCTGCGCGCTCAAGAACATGAAGGGCCTGATACCCGACCGTGAGAAACGGCGTTTTCACGCCATGGGGTTGCACCGGCCCATCGCGTACCTGAACAGGATGCTGAAGCCGTCGCTGACCATTGCGGATGGCACCTGCACGGACCCCGGCTTCGAGGAGGGCGGCAACCCGAAGAACCTGCGCACGATGCTTGCCGGTACGGACAGCGTACTGCTGGACGCTTTTGCTGCGGGGCTTTTGGGCTATCGCCCGGACGACGTGGAATACATCCGCATCGCTGAGCAGATTGGCGTGGGCAGCGCAGACCTCTCCGCCGCCGAGATCATCCGCCTTAGCAGCGCGGCGCAGCCCGAAGTCATGCGGTCCGAGGCTCTGGAGTCGGCCAAGGCTCATGTCAGCGCGGACCAAGCGTGCAGCGCGTGCTACGGCAACCTCTTAAGCGCGCTGATGCGGCTTGACTTGCCCACGGATTTTATGATAAGCGTGGGGCAGGGGTTTAAGGGTAAGGCCGGAGATATCGGCTGCGGCAGCTGCACGGCCGGGTTCCGTCACTGTATTAAAGGATGCCCGCCTTCGGTGGAC
>JBMNOT010000197.1:0-3965 GCA_050943225.1 Christensenellales bacterium
CATCAGCAGTATATTTTCGCCGCCAGTTGTACAGCAGATTTTCATGAATACCTAAATCGTCTGCTATCTCTTTTACCGATTTTGGGCTTGCATACGATAACTTGACCGCATTCTTCTTAAAATCCTCATCGTATTTCTTTCTGTATTCTCCCATAATTCCGCCTCCGATTTCTGAGCTTTCTTTCGCTCTTTCCATCTTAGCAGATTGTCTAAAATTCTAACACACTCCCCTTTCATGTTAACTTTACAGAGCCACAAATTTTTGTAGGTTAGCTGCCAAAGTCTTCTTTCATATACACACCATGAAGCGACTCAATCACTTCCTTGTACACTTCATAATACGGCGCATATTTTTCTGTCTTCTCAAGATCTGGTTGTACCGTGTTTTCCGTTTTGACAACCTTTAAGACCGGCTCTTCGAGGCTGCTGAACAGCCCTACGCCATAACCTGCAACCACCGCAGATCCAATCAGCGCACTATCCGACGCCTTTAGCTTATGAACAGGCATCCCCAGTACGTCGCTTTTGATGGACAGGAACAACGGGCTTTTTGCGCCGCCGCCGATCGCATACATCGCAGCGATGTTCATGTTCGGGGTAGCGCTTTTTCGCCACTTCCTGGTAATATCGATATTCGTACGCAATACCCTCCATAATAGCCCGCCATAGGTGTGCGCGCTTATGGGTGAACTTCAAACCTATCCAGCTGCCGCGCACATAAGGATCGTTGGGCGTCACACGGCCGCCAAAGTGAGGCACAAACACCAGGCCATCCGAACCCGGGTTCAAATCTTTCGCCTCGGCCGACAGTTCATCGTAGCTCATCGTAGCACCCGCGCCGGTCAACTCATCGCGGAACCAGCGCAGGCATAGCCCGCCGCCGTTTAAGAATGCCAACCAAAGTGTTCAGAGAAGCAAAAAACCCGCTATTTAAGCGGGTTTCCTCTGGTCTGGGTGAGAGGATTTGAACCTCCGGCCTCTTGAACCCCATTCAAGCGCGCTACCAAGCTGCGCCACACCCAGACGAAAGCGCACGGACATAATAATCACGTGCGCATATTATTCTAACAACGAACGGCGTACGTGTCAATTAAAAAGTGCAGCCTTCCATACTTATCCGCTTATCGATGAAACTGCATACTCCAGTACCTGTATGCAAACGCGCCGCCACGGCACTGGTTCTGCGGTGATGCCCGCAACAGACAAAGCGCTAGACGCCCGGATGCTCCTATTGCGCTCGGGCGACGTTTTCCGTCAGCACGTCGATGGTGCGCTTCCGCGAAGCGGCAAGCCGCGACTCGATCGGGCTGCCCTTCAGCGAAGCGGCATCCGCCGGATACACGACAAACCGCCCCTTGTCGGATTCGGCGCACAGCGTCGGTATGTAGGAAAGGTCCGCCAGTTTCGTCTCGCCCGTGTCCGCCGCTTTCTCCAGCACCATGGATACGATCACGCCGTCCTTATGGATCGTCTGCCCCATGCTGGAGATAAAGTTGCCCATCGAATACAGCACCGGCACCGCGCCGCGTTCCGTCTCGATGGATTCAAACGGCTGCGTGCAATGCGGATGCGCGCCCAAAATGATATCCGCCCCGGCGTTTGCGATGAACGCAGCCATCTTGCGCTGTCCGCTGGTGGGCTTGTGCGTGTGCTCATTGCCCCAGTGAACGCAGACGATGATAAAATCAGCGCCGGCTTCCCTAGCAGCCTGTATGTCGGCAGCCACCAGTTCCTCCTTGTACCGGTCCACCATGTAGGCGTTGCGGCTGTTCGGCTTGTTGTTCAGCACGTTGGTATAAGCGAGTGCGCCCAGCTTAATGCCTTTGACGTCCACGATCAGCGGTTTTTTGTCCTCCGGCTTGGCATAAGCCCCGGTGTGCGGCACGCCGTATTCATCCAGCTTGTTCATCGTCTTGATAAGGCCTTCCGCGCCGTAGTCGTAGATATGATTGTTCGCGTTGGTAAGCACGTCAAAGCCCGCCCCCAGTACCGCGGTCAGAAACGATTTAGGCGCGTTGATGCGCGGATTGCCGGAGGAGGACGACGAAGCCGCAGGCATTTCCGTCTCCAGTGCAGGCGCCGTGGCAGACAGGCTAATGAGCGCTGTCAGCCCCGCGCTGCTTGGCGTGGCTTCGCCTTCCGTGGGCGAGGAAGCAGCAGGCTCCTCAGGGGTTTCAGGCGCGACGGAATTCGACGGCTCAGGCTCCTCAGGGGTTTCAGGCGCGACGGAATCCGACGGCTCAGGCGTCGGGCTGCTCTTTTTGGAAGAGGTACTGGTGTACGGATAACCTTCTGCCACCAGCGTCTCAAGGTTGCCGATAGCGAGGTCCGCGGAAGAGATGGTATCGCGGATCTCGTCGAAACAGTAATCAAATTCATAGCTGCTGCCTTTCTTCGCCACGCTTATCTGCGCTCCCAGGCAGAGCAGGTCGCCCACCACCATAATTGTCGCGCGGGTGGGCTCGGGCACCGGCGTGGGCGTGGGCATCGGCGTGGGAGTAGGCACCGGCGTCGGTGTCGGTGTGGGCGCAGGCGTGTCCGTCGGCACGGTCTCAGTGACAACAATCGGTTCCGGTACCGCCTGACAGCCGGCCGTGACCAACATCAAAAGCGAAAGAACCACCACCAAAATACGCTTCATCTGTCATTTCCTTTTTTATTTGCGTTTTTTGTATCATATCACGGCGGCATGGCGCGGACAAGCCGTTCCATTTTACCTTCCATCAGAAGCACACAGATATAAACGCTGGTGCGCGGTTCAAGGGAGGGCTTGCCCTTCACACATTGTTTCTTTGCCTGCATAAAGCCGATTTGGTATAATGAAATCACCATCCGTCGCCCGAAGGAGGATCTGCGATGAAAAGAAAATGGAGCGCGCTGGTCTTAGTGATTCTGATCATCGTGATGCTGGCCGGCTGCCGTATCCCGGCGGACTTCAACCTCGCCTCTCCGTCCGGCCAATGGGGCGACAGCGCTGCAGCCACCGCGACACCCGGCGTCCTCCCCACCCTGCCCCGCACAGCAGATCTCATCCCAATCAGCGAGCTGATGGATTATCCCGAATACACGCCGCCCCAGATATCCGCAGAAGGAACCAGAGTGCTTTACCGTCACATGACGGACTTCGGCGATTCCGTGATGGTCATGGACTGGAGAACAGGCGTTGAAACGGTGGTGCCCTGGCCTCAGGTCAACGGCAACCCCTATTTCTGCTGGGCGCCGGACGACGAAACGGTGCTGTTCTTCGTGGACGATATGGGCGACGAGGACTACGGCCTTTATACCGCCAATACCAATACAGGCCAGACTAAAACCATACTGCCAGCGGGCGAAAACAACTGTTACTACGTCTCCGACAATCCCGCCAACGACAAGGAAATCTATATCCAGCTGCTGAACAGGCAGACGTCGCGCTACGACCTGTACCTGTGCAACTACGAGACAGGCAAGCTCACACTGGTGCTGTCCAACCCCGGCGACATCACGAGCTATGTTTTGGACAACAGCGGCCAGCTGCGCATCGTGATGCGCACCGACGAGAAGGCGGGCAGCCACGTCTGGCTGAGGCGCGCAGGCAGCCGCAGCACAGCGTTTGTGGAATCCGAATGGCAGGCTTTGCCCGACCTCTTCTGGAACTACGAGGAAGCGGATACCAGCGGCATACTCGGCTTCATGCAGGATGATAACCGCGTGCTGTATACCGACTCGTCCCGGGGCGACACCGCGGCGCTGTACACGTACGACCTCACCACAAGCAAATCTGAGCTAGTGTACGAGCACCCGGACTACGACATCGGCGGCTCGTGGACAGACCTTGAGCTGGACAAAGTTGTCGCGATCAACGTATATGCGGAAAAAATCCAGTGGTACGTGCTGGACAGCAGCTTTCAGGATGACTACGACGCGCTGTGCGCCGTGCAGGACGGCGAGTTCAATATATTCGATTCCAGCGCGGGCGACGAATA
>JBMNOT010000198.1:0-3933 GCA_050943225.1 Christensenellales bacterium
CTTACAGCGTGGGAGAACGAACTGAACTGGTGCGTGCAGGACCACATCCGGAAAAAGGAGTACGCCGAGTTTGTGGAAATACTGCGGCTGTTCGTGAAGATCCGCATACCGCGCGTCAAGCAGGTGCATATCTGCATCGACGGCGAAGGCGAATACGTGCTGCTGGACGAACGGCTGTGCCTGCTTCAGAGCCGCTTTTCCGGCGGCCGCATCGACAAGGACGACGCGCTGCTCTCCACGCTGGTCAACATTGCGCCGCTGTCCATCGTGGTACACAACCGCGAGCGCTTTTTCGACGGGCGTATCATCGAAACGATCAAGGATGTTTTCGGCGCCCGCGTTGAGTTCTCTGAAGATATGATATAAGCCCGTACAAAAATCTGCCGCTGCCCTGACTCCGGTCAGGTGCGGCAGATTTTTGTGCTAAAAAAAAGCTTAGGTTTTGGCTTGCCCCAGCCGGCTCTCCGGTGTAGAATTGGGTAAAAACGACCGGAGAACAAGCCATGATCATCGACTTTCATGCACACTGCTTCGACGACAGGATCGCGGCGACGGCTGTCGATAAATTGCAGGACAAGGCCCGCATCCGAGCCGCACACGACGGCACAATAAGCGGACTTTTGGCGTACATGGCGGCATGCGGCGTGGACAAAAGCGTGGTGCTGCCTGTGGCCACCAAGCCCTCGCAGGTGAAAGTCATCAACGCCTGGGCCATGGAAAACAGGAGCGATAAGTTGTGCTTTTTCAGCGCTCTGCACCCGGACGATCCGGAATGGGAGGATACGCTGACTCAGGCCAAAAGCGACGGATTCAAGGGGGTCAAGCTCCACCCGGACTACCAGCGGTTTTTTGCGGACGACCCGCGGCTGATGCCCATTTACGAGGCTATACGCGACCTGGGGCTTATTCTGGTGATGCACGCGGGCGTGGACATCGGGTATCCCTCGCCGGTGGGCTGCACGCCGTTGATGCTCCGCAGCGTCATACGGAATGTGCCGGGGCTTAAACTGGTGGCTGCGCACATGGGCTCCCATGCGCTATGGCGCGACGTGGAAGAGGTGCTGGTCGGACTGCCGATTTATCTGGACACGTCGTATTCCCATTACGTGCTGGGCGACGAAAGCATGGCCCGCATCATCAGCCGCCACGGCGCAGAAAACGTGCTGTTCGGAACGGATTCGCCGTGGAAAAAAGCGGACGACGAAATCTCGCGCATCAAGTGTCTACCGCTGCCCGCCTCCGATATCGAGCTGATACTGTCGCAAAACGCGGAAAGGCTGCTTGCCTAGTCCTTTGTATGGGCAGCCTTAACGCTAACAAATACCGCCTGCGCCTCATATGATATATGGGAAACCAAAACAGCATATGGCGGGGTGACGTATGATAGAGCGAGGAGATATTTACTATGCTGATTTGAACCCCGTAACCGGATCGGAGCAAGGCGGTATTCGGCCTGTGCTAATCATACAAAACGACACTGGCAACCGATACAGCCCGACGGTAATCGTTGCAGCCATTACGTCTAATCTCAGCAAGGCACGCCTGCCCACGCACATCGTCATCGGCGAGGATGTGCTGTCGGAAAAGAGCGTGGTGCTGCTTGAACAGATCAGAACAATTGACAAGACCAGGCTGATCAAAAAAGTGGGGCGGCTCAGCGAAAAGGATATGGTACGAATCGACGAGGCGATATCCATCAGCATGGGGTTTGATAAAACCAAACAAAACGACAAAAACTAAAGCGGGAGATCCTTCTTCCGCTTTTTTAATGGGTACGGGCAGCCGTTTTATCCCCCCAAAGCAAAGCATCCCGGCTGCGGGCGGAGGCGATATGAACCAGCGCGTCAAGGACTACATACTGATTACGTTAGGCGTATGCATCTCGGTCAGCGGCCTGAACCTGTTTCTGGTGCCCAACAAAATAGCGGCAGGCGGCATCAGCGGCATCGCGACGATACTCTACCACCTGTTCCATATCCCGTTGGGGCTCACCATCGCAGTACTCAACGTACCGTTGTTCATATTCGGTTTTCGGCTGGTGGGCAAAAGCTTCGCCATCCGCACCGCCTACGCGCTGGCGCTGTATTCCGCGGCTGCCGAGCTGATCCCCGTACCGGCGGCGGACGATATGTTCCTCGGCTGTGTGTACGGCGGCGCGCTGGTGGGCATCGGCGTCGGGCTGGTAATCCGGCACGGCGGCAGCACCGGCGGCACCGACATGGCCGCCAAAATGCTCAGCGCGCGCTTTAAACACCTGGGCGTTGGCGCTTTTGTGTTCTGCATCGACTTTGTGGTGATATGCGCATCGGGCCTGCTGTTTGAGCCCAAGGTCTCGCTTTATGCCTTAGCGTCGCTGTACATCACGTCCAAGCTCATCGATGTCGTCACCGTCGGCCTCTCGGCAGCCAAGGCGTTTTACATAATTTCCGACAACAGCGACCAGATTGCCGCCGCCATCATGGAGAAGCTGAAGCGCGGCGTCACCGCTCTCGACGCCAAGGGAGTGTACAGCGGCCGGAAAAAAAGCGTGCTGCTGTGCGTGCTGCCCTGGCGTACGGAAGGCATCCGTCTCAAGCAGATCGTCCGCAGCGTGGACCCCAACGCCTTTGTCATCGTCGCGGACGTCAGCGAGGTGGTGGGAGAGGGGTTCTCCCCTCATTAATTTTTTCACTGATATGAGTTGTGTAAAGCTGATGATTAATGTATAGTTAAGTAAAGCACTGATATATGAGAAATGGCAGAATGACAGAGAATTCGGATCAGAATTGTCAAGACGCCGTTTCAATTTAACCAACGTTCATCGTCCATAACAAAGCTGTTGATGCGAGGGAGCAAACATGAATTCATTCACTAAAAAGATGCCCTGGTGGCTAATCGTGCTGACCGGCGTTCTGTTACTTGCTGTCGGCATCTTCCTGCTGGCAGCGAACGGAACTGATACGCTCAATCCTGACGCAGGAAGCCCTGCCTTAAGAACGCTGATCACCGTCGTAGGCGTCGGCGTGCTGCTGTTCGGATTGTACTGCATTTTCAAGGCGCTCCAGTCCAGACATGACCAGCGCCTGTTCCTGCTCTATCTTATCCATGGCGTGCTGGACATCGTGCTGTTTCTGCTGATACTTTTCATCCCCCCTGCGCCGGGCCTTTTAGGCGCCATCATCTCCTGCTGGATGATCGTGTTCGGCGTCTTCGGAATGATTCAAGGCAGGCAGGAAGGCGGCGGGCAGAAGACGCGCGTGGGCGTTCTGCTGACGCTGATCGGCATCGGCTTTCTGGTGCTGGTGATATTGCGGGTCGATTCGGTGCTGCTGCTGGGTCTCATCGCGCTGGTGGCGGGCATCATACGCATCGCGCAGGGCATCATCATCAGAACCAGGATGGGCGGGCAAGGCAGCCGTCCCAACCTCTACTAAAATAGCACGCTTGCCTTCCCAAAAGGCGCTTTCTTTCCAATAATCCGGCGGCATCACCGCTGGTTTTTTGTTTTTATCCGGCTTTGTTTTAGACCCTTTTCTGACGGCGCAGCGCTGTTTTATCCCCCGCGCTTCCCCCACGGGCATACCGCAATGCAGACGCCGCATACCGCGCCGCGGCCGATATGCTGGTATGCCTTTTTCATATGCTGCGAGCACAGCGCCGCGTCCACAATATCCTCGCGCACGGTATCTGCGGACCACATGCGGCCAGTGATCGCGCCGCAGGGGCAGGCGTCCGCACAGGTCCGGCAGCTGCCGCACAGCACCGGCTGCATTGTGCCCACAGGCAGCGGCATATCCGTCAGCACCGTGGCGAGCCGCACGCGCGGTCCGAACTCCCGCGAAATGAACAGCGCATTTTTGCCGATGAACCCCAGCCCAGCAAGATTGGCGGCGGTTTTATGCGGGAAGTCCCCCGCGATGCCGGCTTCATTGGTCGTCTGCGACGCGGGTATTG
>JBMNOT010000199.1:0-3889 GCA_050943225.1 Christensenellales bacterium
ACGCTGTGCTTCCTCAGCGCAGAGCAGTACCCGGCGTTTCCGGAGTACAGCAGGGAGAACATGAGGCTGCTGCTGGCGCGGCAGTTCGTCAGCATGGTCAACCAGACAGTGTTTGCCACATCGGTCGGCGAAGACAAGCCGATCCTCACCGGCACACTTCTGGAGTGCGAGGTCAGCCGGATGCGCATGGTGGCGCTGGACGGATACCGGCTCGCCATCCGCGAGGAGATGCTGACGGGGGATTCGGCGTTCAAAGACGTCGTGGTGCCCGCCAAATCGATGCGGGAAGTGGCGCATATCATTCCGGACGACGATACGCCGGTGTACGTCTACACGTCGGAAAAGATGGTCACTGTGGTGTGCGATAACGTCGAAATCGTCACGCGCGTGCTGCAGGGTGATTATGTCAAATACAGGAGCATACTGCCCACCGAGCACGCCACCCGGGTGATCATATCGCGCCAGGCGCTGCACGGCAGCCTGGAGCGCGCCAGCATACTGGCTCGCCAGTCCAAGACCAACCTTGTTAACTTAAAGATTGAAAAAGACCTGATGACGATCACGTCGGATTCCGAAGTGGGCAAGGTGCGCGAGGAAATCGGCATCCGCCTCACGGGCAAAAACCTGGACATCGCGTTCAACGCGCGTTACCTGCTCGATGTGCTCAAAGAGGTAGAAGATGAGGAAATCGTGATGGATTTCAACACCAGCATCAGCCCGTGCGTCATCCATCCAATCAAGGGGGAAAGCTACTTCTATCTGGTGCTGCCCGTTAAGACAAATACTGTCAGCTAACGTGCTCTTTGTTACGTATCATTTTTTTCAGACAACCGTGCATACGCTCCTCAATCTGAGGGGCGTATTTGATTGCCAGCACGAACAGCGCCGCGCAAAAAATGCCGATGATGATCCATCCCCACAGCGGTATGCTGACGGATATAAGGCCTGCGCCCACCAGCGCGGACGCCAGCAGACCCCAGGGCCGCGTCAATACCATTACCACCACAAACGTGCGCAGCCGCATGGCGGTCAGGCCGGCAATCATGCAGAGCACGTCGTCAGGAAACAGAGGAAATAGGAACATCAGTATCAGCACCGCCAGTTGGCGGGAAGACACGGTGACTAGGTATTTGTCGACCACGTTTTTGCTGACAACGCGTTCCACCAGCGGCCGGCCGAAAGCCTTTCCCAAAAGGAACGCGCAGACGGATCCCAAAAAAATGGCCAGCAGCGAAAGCAGAAAGCCGCGCCAGAAGCCGAACAGTATACCGCCCATCACCGTGGTGAGGTTGCCGGGTATCGGCGAGATGATCACCTGCATAAACTGCAGCGCAGCAAACGCGAGAGGCGCCCAGCTGCCAAAGGACTCCACATATGCCCTCAGGCTCTCTCGGCTCTCGAATACGGCAAACCACCCGTTATTTTTGCCGACGATATAGAGCACCACCAGAGCTGCGACGATGGCGAGCAGCACGATGCCCCATACGATCTGTGATCTGCTTATCTTCATGCCGCACATTATATCACAGAAACAGGCAGCGAGCACCTGTTTTTTTTCAATGCCATAAGCTTGGCGATTGCCGGCAGCTAGGCTGGCAATCTAAAAAAAATACCCTTCAATGAAGGACAAAAAATTTGAAAAGGATTAAGTAACCGAAGGCAGCAGATAAGACGCGTTCTCGCGAATGTAGCTCATCACCGTTTCAAATATCAGCCGGTGCCCTTCGCGGTTGGGGTGGATGCCGTCGGCGCAGATGTACTGGACGAACTCGCGGCCTTTCAGAAAGGCGCGGCGGATATCGATGCAGGCGGTGTTTTTGACTCGGGCGATGTATTCGATGCAGTTGGAATAGCGCTCCTGCCACCAGTATATGCGCCACACATTTTTAAGCCATTTCAGTATTCTCGCGCCCCTTTCGCTGTCGCAGCTGGTGAACCATTTGAAATAGCTGTCCGCATAGATGGGGGGCAGTGTGGCCAGCACCGGCGTTTTGCCATGCTGCCTGACGTAATCGACCATGTAGGCGAGCTTCTCCTCGAACACGTCCAGCGGCGTGTTGGGAATATGGTCTTTCGTTGGGTCCTCGGCGATATCGTCCCAGCGGAAATCGCAGTCGTTGCCGCCGAACTCGATTACCACGATGTCCGGATCATATTTTTCCATCTTAATCTCCAGCCATCTCTGGCCCTGCACCACAGTGGAGCCGAACCGCGAGGCGTTGATCATCCGGGCATTCACCGACTGCGACAATAGTGAGAAAAAATTGTCAGGCAGTATGGTATACCTGTTCTGCTCTTCGTTCAGCACGATGCCTTTGGATAACGAATCGCCCAGAAGCAGTATAGTTTTTCCCATGGATATCTCCCTTCACGCTGTCAGTATGGCCGTATGCTGCGGTTTTATACGTGATCTGCGATATGGGCGCAGATTTCGCCTATTTTTAAATCGGCATCGCCCATGGCGCGCCTTATTATCACGCTGTCCAGAGCCACTAACAGAGCGTCCGCGACAGCGCCGAAGCGGCCGCAGCCGCTCTTTAATAGACCGGCTTCCGCCATTGTGCGCCATTTGGACAGGCTGTCGGTGAGTAGCCGGCGGATCGCTTCGTTGCCCAGTATAGCGTCGGAAAGCAGGCAGATGTGCAGCCGGCATTTTTCCTCGGTGCTGAACGCGTGTACGAAAAAGCTTTCCAGCACTTCCTTTACCGGCATGCCGGGCGACACTTCGTTAATCCATGCGAACAGGCTGTCCGTCACCTCGGAGAGATGGAAATCCGTCACCTCGTATATCAGATGGTCCTTGGACGGGTAGTAATACGATACGGTGCCCTTGGACAGCTTCACCGATTTGGCGATGTCCGATATGCTGGCGGCATGAACGCCCTGCCGGCAGAACAGCTCCGACGCGGCCTTGAGTATGCTCAGACGGTTGTCTTCAAATTGTGTCGACAGTTTTTTAGGCATACCAATTTCCTTACCCGTTTCTCGGACGATTGTCCGAATAGATATTAACATAGAGTTATGCAGAGTTCAATATGATATGTTTATGTGATAAAATAACTGAATAGTCATAATTTAATGCCTGGGCTAAGTTTTAATGCAGTTTCGAGGAATGAGGAACTGCATTAAAAGCGGTTAAAATAGAGGAAAGCTGCAGGTTTTCTGCCAAAGTGAATATATATTTGTCCTTTTAAATGGTGTCTGTTTGTTTTATAATGAGCCTATCAACACGGAGGACTGTTTGGATGGCCAAAATTATCGCAATTGTCAACCAGAAAGGCGGCGTCGGCAAAACGACGACAGCCATCAACTTAAGCGCCTGTATTGCGGATCGCGGCTACAAAGTGCTGCTGATTGACGTGGACCCGCAGGGCAATTCCACCAGCGGCCTCGGCATTGAAAAGTCGCGGCTGCGCTATTCCATATACGACGTCATGATCAACGGCCTTCCCGCCCGGCAGGCTGTATGCAAAACGATTATCGACACGCTTGACATCATTCCCGCCAACATCGACCTGGTGGGCGCCGAGATCGAGCTGGTTCCCCGCATGGCGCGCGAACAGATATTGAAGATGGCACTGAAGGACATCCGCAACGACTACGATTTCATTTTCATGGACTGCCCCCCGTCACTGGGGCTGATCACCGTCAACGCGCTGACAGCTGCGGACAAAATACTCGTGCCCATACAATGCGAATATTACGCGCTGGAAGGGCTGTCCCAGCTTATTAACACCGTCAAGCTGGTCAAAACCAGCCTCAACCCGGGCCTGGAAGTGGAAGGCGTGGTTTTGACGATGTTCGACAGCCGCACCAATCTGTCCGCCCAGGTCGTGGAGGAAGTCAAGAAGTATTTCAAAAACAAGGTCTATCGGACGATTATTCCGCG
>JBMNOT010000200.1:0-3858 GCA_050943225.1 Christensenellales bacterium
GCCTTCGCAAAGCCGGCGTCCGTTATACCCACCAACATCACGTCCGGCTTTCCTATCGCTTTTCCCAGATCATCCGCCGCCGAAACCGTGAGCACATCGGCACCGAATCGCTCGCACAGCCCCGCAAACTCCCTGCGCGTACCTTCCGACAGAGCCTTGTGCATCAGCAGGAGGCATACCTTGCGCTGTTTTAATCCTTTTTCACACGCCGCGCTGCCGGCCAGTGCACGGCCGGCCCGGTATGCCATGCCCACCATATCCAGCTTACTTGATGATGTCACGCCGCAGTATCACCCTTTTGATAGCGTTATATGATTCTTCGGTGAGCGGCGTCTCCAGCGCGCGGTTGAAAGCCTTGATCTTGCGCGCACGGTCCAGACAGTTTACATCGGGGCACAGATACGCGCCTCGCCCATGGGCCTTGCCCGTCTCGTCGGGCGTCAGAACGCCTTCCACCGACACAACGCGCACCAGCTCTTTTTTAGGTCGGCCTTCGCGGCAGGCGATGCACATACGTATCGGCACTTTCTTTGTCTTCAACGCATGCCCTCCCTTGTCAGGAATCGCTGTTTGTTCCGCTACCGTCCGCGAAAGTATCCATGGAATCTATATAGCCATTGTCCATGTCCATCATGTCAATATCAAAAGAATCAAAATCATTATCCTTTGTTTCATCCTCATTGTCAAACAACGCCGCCTCAATCTGCGACTGGCTCTTGATGTCGATCTTCCAGCCGGTCAGCTTGGCGGCAAGCCGGGCGTTCTGCCCTTCGCGGCCGATAGCCAAAGACAGCTGGTAATCCGGCACGATCACCTTGGCGGCCTTCTCGCTCTCGTTGATCTGCACCATCAGCACCTTGGCCGGGCGCAGCGCATTGGCGATAAACTCGATGGGGTCCGGGCTCCACGGTATCACGTCGATCTTCTCGTTGCCCAGTTCCACCACCACGCGGTCGATGCGGGAGCCCTTCTGCCCCACGCAGGAGCCGACCGGATCGACATTTTCGTCGTCTGAATGGACGGCAATCTTGGTGCGGGAGCCCGCCTCGCGCGCGATGCTCTTGATATGCACGATGTTCTGCATGATCTCGGGCACCTCGATCTCAAAGAGGCGCTTTAACAGATATGGATGCGTGCGCGACACGATAACCTGCGGGCCCTTCGTGGTTTTGCGCACTTCCATGATATATACCTTTATACGGTCGTTGACGTTGTAACGTTCGCCCGGTATGCACTCCGCCGCGGGCATGATGCACTCCACGCCGTCTATTTCCAGCAGTACGCTGCCTTTGTCCACGCGGTGAATAATGCCGGTCATCACTTCGCCTTCGCGCTCGATGAACTTGTCGTATATCACGCTGCGCTCCGCTTCCCGCAGGCGGTGCACCACCACCTGCTTGGCGGTTTGGGCGGCGATGCGCCCGAAAGAGCTCGGCGTCACTTCCATTTCGACGATGTCGCCCGGCTCATAAGCGATGTTGATTTTCTGCGCGTCCTTGAGCGATATTTCAGCGGTGTCGTCGTTCACAGTCTCGACCACCGTCTTTTTGGCATACACCTTGAACACACCGCTGTCCGGATTCACCTCTACGCGGACATCCTGCGCGGTGCCGTAATTCTTTTTATAAGCCGAAACGAGTGCGGTCTCAATCGCGTCGATCAGTACACTCTTGTCGATGCCCTTCTCTCTTTCGAGTTCTGCCAGAGCATTTAAGAAATCCGAGCTCATGGTTTACCTCCCGAATGATATATCCACATGCAGCCGGACAAAGGCCACATCCTTATTCGAAAACACCTTTTCCGTCCCATCGATCTCAATCGCCGTATCCGACTCGTCATGGCGCAGGAGCAGCCCTGTCCATTCCTTTTTGCCGTCCTGAGCGCGGTACAGCTTCACATCCACCATTTTGCCAACGCTCCGGCGATAGTCGCGCTCCGTTTTGAGCGGGCGGTCCAGCCCCGGAGACGACACGACCAGGCAGTAGGATTCCTCAATAGGGTCGCGCTCGTCGATGAGCGGCTCAATCAGGCAGCTTATCTTCTCGCAGTCATCAAGGCCAATGCCGCCCGGCTTGTCGACATATACAATGAGCTCCGCCGTTCCGCCGGTCTTGGTGAATTCCGTGCCCACGTATTCATATCCGTGCTGCTCAATGACCGGCAGCACCAGTTCCTCGATCACCTTTTCAACCTTCATGGCTCGTATTTTACCTTTCACAGTATAAGCCTGTTTCTTCCAAAGCTTCCCGATTTTGAGGGAAACAATTTAAAAGAGTGGGTTTTCCCACTCTCCAGTCGAAAAAGGCTTGCTACGCACCTAGCATAGCATAATTTTCTTTTACAAGCAAGCATCGGGACAAATATTTTTACGTTTTCCCGGCAGTGCCGCGCGTTTTTTTCAGCCGCTTTTGAGCATGATGACAGCCGCCATGGCGCCGGTCTGCCCTTTGTCCCGCCGGTGCGAATAGAAAAGGTCTTCGTTCTCGTGTGTGCAAAGGTTCGCAACGGTGATATGATTCTCGGCAATCCCCGCCCTGTGCATGTCGGCGACGCAGGCCGCAGTGAGGTCCACAAATATGCGCCCTTCGCGCTGCTGAACGGATTCCTCGCCGAACTCGCGCAGGAATATATCCCGCACCTCTTCGCCCACCTCGTAGCAGCGCACGCTGATGCACGGCCCCACCGCGCCGAGTATATCCTGAGGCCGGCACCCGATGCCGCACAGCGCCTCCACCGTGCGCAGCACCATATGGCCGGAAACGCCGCGCCAGCCCGCGTGGCAAACCGCTGCAGCGCGTCTTACCGGGTCATAAAAAAACAACGGTACGCAGTCCGCATGCAGCGAGACAAGCGGCAATCCCGCTTCGTCGGTGAACAGCCCATCGCAGAACACCGGCAGCGCCTCCCGGGCCACGCCGCAGCCGGCGTCATTCCGCCGCACATGATAAAGCTCTATGCCGTGTTCGTAATTGTCCAGCACCGCGAGGCGATAGTCGAAGCCCACTGCCTCCGCAAAACGGCGCATGTTCTCCTGGAAATTGGTCTCATTCTGCTCCCGGGAACGGCTGAAGTTGAGCGTATCATAAGGCGGCGGGCTCACCCCGCCGATTCGCGTGGAAAACGCGCACGCCACACCGCCCGCTTCTTCAAAAGCCGGTATTGTGAAAAACCGGACGCCATTTTTCTCCTGTTGCGCAAACCCAGTGTTAGTCATTCTACTTTTCTTCGAGCAGGCGCTGCAGCTCCTGCATAAAGGTGTCGACGTCCTTGAACTCCTTGTAGACGGATGCGAAGCGCACGTACGCCACGCCGTCCAGCTCTTTGAGGCCTTTCATCACCAGCTCGCCGATCTCCTTGGAGGTAACTTCCTGGCGCAGCGAATTAAATATCGCCTTTTCGACGCTGGCCACCAGCGCTTCAATATCCTGCATGGGGACAGGACGCTTTTCACACGCCTTGATGATGCCGATTTTGATTTTGTCCGAATCGAACGGGACGCGATCGCCGTTCTTTTTGATGACCAGTAAAGGCAGGCTGTCTATTTTCTCATACGTCGTAAAGCGCTTCTTGCAGGACAGACATTCGCGGCGTCGCCTGATGGAGCTGCCCTCTTCCGTCGGCCTGGAATCGACCACCTTGCTTTCCATATAACCGCAGTAAACGCACTTCATAATTTGCCCCCATGCTGTGTTTGTTATCATTATAGCATAATTATGAAGAATTTCAACGAATGGTAGGGCCGCTGGTTTATGCAGGGCCGTGGCACGCTTTTACCTTGCTTCCCGCCGCGCAAAGCTAATCAATACTTGCACTGCGTACGGGCGGGGCGGATATTTTAACAGGGAAAGCTTACCCCAT
>JBMNOT010000201.1:0-3834 GCA_050943225.1 Christensenellales bacterium
AAACACCCTTGTTTCAGAAACCAACGGCGTCCATATCAACGCCATCAAGCAAGCCGAGGATGGCGACGGATATGTTGTTCGCATCGCGGAGTACAATGGCGTTGCCCAGCGCATCAACATGCGGCTCGAAACATTGGGAAGCTGCACATTGAACTTCTCGCCCTATGAGATCAAGACGCTTCGATTTCGGCTGAATGGCGTTGTGCAGGAAACCGATATGCTCGAATAGGACGATCATTGGATAAGGGAGGTTATTTGTCTATGAAGTCCTTTACGGTGCAGCAGACGCCGTGCCTGATTCGCGGAGCGGAGGGGCTGGAAAATGAATGGTTTTTTGAAGTTTCTGTGGAAGAGGCAGGCAAAGCGAAGCTGACGATGGACGGGAAGACCGTCTGGCAGGGCGCGCTGGAGCCGGGCTCGCAGCGCGTTTCTTTCCGGATTCCCGAACCGGAGGGCGAGCGGAATGCCGTCTTCGCCCTGACCGGATATGAGGACGTCGCCGTTCGCGTCCTGAAACCACGGCACTGGGAGGTGCACGTTGTGCAGCTTTCCCATCAGGACGCCGGCTATACGGATATTCCCTCAGAGACGATAGAGGAAAGCGGACGCTGGCTGAAAAACGCGCTGGACGACATGGACAGGCGCAGCGATTATCCGCCGGACGCGACATACCGCATCGTCGTGGAGCAGAGCTATGCGCTCTACGCATTCCTGCGCCAGGCGACGGCGGAGGACCGCGCGCGGATGATGGGCCGCATTCGCTGCGGCGACGTGGAGGTCACGGCGCTGTGGGGCAACCTGATCAGCGAACTCCTGTCGCCGGAGGAAATGCTGCGCGCGATGTATCCCTCCCAAGCGATCGCGCGGGAAACAGGCGTGCCAATCGTATCCGCGGAGCACAATGACATTACCGGCTTTTCGTGGGGCTATTGCACGGCGCTTACGGAAGCGGGTGTTGCCTTCTTCGCGCCGGGCCTGCCCCAATACTACAGCTGGGGCGGCAACGAACTGACCTCTTTCTGGGACGTGAACGCCCTGTTTGGCAGCGATATGCCCGGCGCGTTCTGGTGGGAATCACCGCAGGGGAAGCGGCTCCTGTTCTGGAGCAACAACTGGGGCTGCGGCGGCGACTTCCATACAGACATGCCCACGCTGCTGCCCAGGCTGATGGAATATGAGCGACGAGGCTGGCAGCACACGGTGATTCGCTGGCCTGTAAGCGGCGCAAACCGGGACAATTCCCCTTTTACGCCGGGCTACGCGGATTTCATCCGGGACTGGAACGCGCGCTATGCCTATCCGCACCTGGTGTGCAGCACAGAGAAGACATTCTATCAGGCGTTCACGAGTGCGCTCGACGTGGAGCTGCCTGTATACCGGGGCGGTGTGGACGGACAGGACTACCCGGTCGCCAGTACAAGCCAGACTTCGTCTTCGGCGCTGAACCGGGCCAATCATGCGCAGATGCGCAGCGCGGAGATGCTCTACGCCCTCGCCTCGGACGATGAGATGCTCTTCGACTTGCGCCCCCGGCTTCAGAGGGCAATGGAGAACATGCTGATGGCGGACGAGCATGCCTTCGGATTTACGTACCCGGCCTGTGAAGGACAGCGTGCTTCCTGGTGGGAGCATGGCTGCTACGCCGCACGGGCGCGGGCTTATATCCATGACGTCTGCGCAAAGGCGATGGCATCCATCGCCGACCGCATCGAGGCGCGGCCGGGCACGCTTCGCCTGACGGTGTTCAACACCTCCGGCCAGGCGGGAATGCATGCGGTTTCCACCCTTCTGCGCCAGCCGGACAACTGCGGCACGGAGATCCGCCCCTCGAACAAGGATGGGGCACCCCGGATGTACGAACTGAACGGGAGAATGCCGGTGCACCCGCAGGGGGATTTGTTAAACGGCTGCTTCCGCCTGGTGGACCACGCGACGGGCGAAGAGATTCCCTACAGGATTCGGCAGGTTGCCTGGAACGACCCCCGCGAGCTTGCTGCAGAAAGCGCCGGCATCGGGACAGGCACGCGCAGGTTTAGTTTTTTCGAGGACCCGAAGGGCGCCATGCTGGATTTGCGCTTTGCCATGGAGCTGCCTGCCTGCGGTTATCGCACCCTCAAGCTGGTGCAGACCAACGGGCCGGTGAACGTGCCGGAGGAGGAAGCGAAAGGCTTTGTAGAGAATGAATCCTATCGGATCAGCTTTGACGAAACGGGCGTCTGCTCCGTCGTGGACCGGCAAAGCGGAGAAGAGCTGTTTGACACCGCCTGCGCTTACCGGCCCGGCACGCTGCTCGTGCGCAACGTCAATGAGGAGCAACCGCTTCCGATGCGCGTGAAAAGCGTGAAAGCCTGGAAAAGCGCGGTGGAAAGCGGCGTTACTGTGCGCGGCAGCGCGGACGGTGTTTATGAATGCGCGATGACCTGGACCCTTACCGCCGGAGTGGATGCCGTAGCGGTGGACGCGCGCATCGTCAAGAGCAAAAAGCCGCTGCAGACGGTGTTCATGGCCTTCCCCTTCCGGGGAACCGGTCTGCGCTACCAGAGCGCCTTCCATGAAACTGCACCCGCGGCAGATCTCTTAGCCGGTTCGCACGCCGACGCGATCGTGCCACAGGACTATGTCGCCGTCGAGGGGAGCGATATCCTCTGGAATTCAGCCAACGCGCCGGTGGTTCACATGAGCCATTTATGGAAAGGCTATGTGTCGCCCGCCCATCGCTGCGTGATGGCATTGGGCTACCACGCGCCGCTCAAGCCGGAGCAGTTCGATACCGGCCATATCTATCCGCTTCTGATGAGCAACAACTTCGGGACGAATTTCTATGCATCACAGCTGAGCGACACGGTGTTTTCCTTTACCTTTGCCAAACGGCATGGACGCAGCCCGTCCGCCTGGGGTGCAGATGCCGCAGCGAGGCCGACAGCCATGCTGACCGACCGCTGCCGCGGAACGTTGCCGGCGCGGGATGAACTATTGGAGGCGGGTGAATTGCAGGTGCTGGCGTACAAGCACGCGGAAGACGGGAACGGCATGATCCTGCGCCTCTTCAACCCCTCCGGCTCCGAATGCGCCGCGGCTCTCCGGATACGGAGCAAAAAGGCAGCATTGATTGCCCAATGCAGCGCTGTGGAAGAGGATTTGCGCCCGCTGTGCGGCGATGCGGTTACGTTGCAGCCCGGACAGCTTATGACCGTGCGGCTCAGAGACTAAACCTCAGTACGTGAAAACGGAGGCTGCCAGAAATGCGACGAGCATTATTCCCCGGAATCCCGATTCTTGCCCGGAGGCGTCGAATGAAGTGTGAGGTATTTGACTGCATAACGTCGGGTTATTATGACAAGGAATCTGGGGGAAGTGGTTCCCCTCCAAGGATTTCCTCGCATCCTATCGTCTTTCCCTATTTAGTAAGCTAGTAAGCGATGCCCTAATAAGGTACGACGAAGGGTTGATACTGAACCAGATCGTATGGTATTGTATCAGCAGCAATTTACTGCTGCTCTTTCAGTAAACAATTCTCTTAGGAGGTATCATCATGAAAAGATCAGAAATCAATCAAGCTCAGAGAAATGCATTGGCGCTTATTCACGAGCACAGATTTGCATTGCCGCCGTTCGTCACATGGACGATGGACGAATGGAGAACAAAGAACAGCGAGTATGATGAAATCAAGGATAATATGCTGGGCTGGGACATCACCGACTTTGGCAGCGGAGATTTCCACAAGGTCGGTCTGTTATTGATCACCCTACGCAACGGCAACCTCAATCATCCGAAGTACCAAAAAACTTATGCGGAAAAACTGCTCATCAGCGAAGAAGGCCAGGTAACGCCCTA
>JBMNOT010000202.1:0-3824 GCA_050943225.1 Christensenellales bacterium
CGGCGGACTGCGCACTGATGCGGGCGCGGAGAGTGCAAAGATGGAAAACCGTATGCAAAGAAAAACAGCCATCATCATCGGGGCAGGGCCTGCGGGACTGACCGCCGCGTATATGCTGCTCAAGGAGACGGACATCCACCCCATCGTGTTTGAGCAGAGCGATTTCATCGGCGGCATATCGCGCACTGCTGTGTATAAGAACAACCGCATCGACATCGGCGGACACCGCTTTTTCTCCAAGAGCGACACGGTGACGGCGCTGTGGAATGAGCTGATGCCGCTGCAGGGCGCGCCCGCCAGGGACGACAGGCTGCTCATGCGGGCAAAGCCGCTCTCTCCCGGCGGGCCGGACCCGGAAGTGGACGACGCGGTCATGCTGGTGCGGGACCGCGTGTCGCGCATATTCTACCTGCGCAAATTCTTCGACTATCCGATATCGCTGAAGCTCCAGACGTTCAAAAACATGGGGCTTGGCCGCACGGTGAAGGCGGGGCTGGGGTATATCAAAGCCGCGCTGGTCAGGCGCAAAGAGGAGTCGCTGGAGGACTTCTACATCAACCGCTTCGGCAGGCCGCTGTATAGTATGTTCTTTGAGGACTATACCCAAAAGGTGTGGGGCATCCATCCTTCAAAGATATCGCCGGACTGGGGCGGGCAGCGCGTGAAGGGGCTGTCGCTGATGAAGGCGTTGCTCTCGGTGCTGCTAAAACCGCTCTATAAGGACAGAAAGAAGCAGGAAACGTCGCTGATCGAGCAGTTCTATTACCCCAAGAAGGGGCCGGGCCAGTTCTGGGAGCTAATGGCGGAAAAAATCATCGAGATGGGCGGCGAAATCCATATGAACGCTCAGGTGGTGGGCGTGGACGTGGACGGGAACCGGGTGAGCGCGGTGCGCGTGCGTGGGGAGGACGGCACCGTTACGGCATACAGCGCGGACGGCTTTTTCTCCAGCATGCCGGTAAAAGACCTGGTGGCGGCGATGGGCGACAGCGTGCAGGCGGATGTGCGCGAGGCTGCTGCGGGCCTGCCGTACCGCGATTTCATCACGGTGGGCCTGCTGCTGAAACGGCTGAAGATCAAAAATGAGACCAATATGAAAACCGTAGCGGATATCGTGCCCGACTGCTGGATCTATATACAGGAGCGCGATGTGCGCATCGGCCGGCTGCAGATATTCAACAACTGGTCGCCCTACATGGTGGACGATCTGGAGCATACCGTATGGGTGGGTCTCGAATACTTTTGCACTGAGGGCGACGACATGTGGAACATGCCGCCGGAGGAGTTCATCCAATTCGCCATCGACGAGCTGGCCAGCATCGACGTTATTGATAAGGCGGACGTGCTGGACGCCACGCATATCCGCGTAAAAAAAGCGTACCCCGCGTATTTCGGCACCTACGGCCAGTTCGGCGTGATTCGCCGGTATCTCGACGGTCTGGACAACCTCTATTGCATCGGGCGCAACGGCCAGCACCGCTACAACAATATGGACCACTCCATGATGACCGCGATCGAGGCGGTGAGGCTGTTTAAACAGGGCGCATCCGACAAGTCTGCGGTGTGGAACGTCAACACGGAAGAAGAATACCATGAGCAGAAATCCTGACGGGCGGCTGAAAGCTTCGTTTGCCGGCATGCGGCCGTATGTATACACTGCGGTGGCGGCGGTGCTCAGCTATATTGTCTTTTCGGTGCTGCTGAAGGCGGGGGAAGCGGCGGTGCGCGCGCTGATGCTGGCGGGCGTGCTGCTGTGCGGCGTGTACTATGCGGTCAAAAGGCGCGGCCAAAACAGCGGCTCGCGGGCGGAGACGCTGGTGACTGCCCTCATCGTGGCCGGCATGGTGATTCGCATCGGCTACATGCTCTACACGTCGTTCATGATGCGGGGGCACGACATCGGAGCGCCGGACGAGGACGGGCACTTCGGGTACATGTATCAGCTGTTCGCAGCCGGGAGGCTGCCGCAGACCAACACGTACCAGTTCTATCATCCGCCGCTGGCGCATATCGCCCATGTGCTCGTGGTTCGGGTGTTTTCGTGGTTCCAGGGGACGGAAAACCTGACGGCGCTGTTCGAGGCCGCGAAAATCGTGCCGTGCATTGCGGCCTGCTCCATGCTGTGGGTGTTTCGCAGCCTGTGCCGCGAGATGCGTCTGCCGCCGCGCGCAACCGCCATAGCCGTTGCGGTGGCCGCGTTCCACCCCACGTTCTTCATACTGTCCGCCAGCGTCAACAACGACCCGCTGATGCTGCTGTTCTTCCTTATTGCGATACTGTATACCATCCGCTGGTACTATCGGCCCGCGATGAAGAACATACTGATGATCGCGCTGGCTATCGGCCTGGCTATGATGACCAAGCTGTCGGGCGGCCTCGCGGCGCTGTTCACCGCGCCGGTCTTCCTGATCGTGCTCGTCCGCAGGCTGCGCGAAAGGCGGGCAGGGCCGCTTTTTGGCCAGTTCGCCGCGTTTGCCGGCGTGTGCGTGCCGCTGGGCCTGTGGTACCCGGTGCGCAACATGATACTATTCGATCAGCCGCTGGGCTATATCACGGAAGTAAGTTCCGCCTTGTACATCGGCGACGTGCCGCTTATGCAGCGTTTTCTGTCTTTTCCGCTGGACCAGCTGTTCAATCCGTTCTACTGCCGCCCGTACGAGGACTATAACATCTGGCTGTATACTTTGAAATGTTCGCTGTTCGGCGAGTTCAGCTTTGCGGGCCGGGACACGTTCGCGGCGATACTGATTGCCGCCAACCTCGTGCTGATACCGGCGTCGCTTGCGGCGATGGTTTATGTGGTCATACGCGGCCGCGAGGTGAGCAGGTTCGCGCGGCTGGGCCTGCTGTGGATATGGCTGACGCAGATGGTCAGCTTCATACTGTTCAACCTGAAATACCCGATGGGCTGCACGATGGACTTCCGCTATATCGTGCCGACGGTATTCACCGGCGCTGCGTACGTCGGTATTGCGCTGGACCGCATTAAAGCGCGGCCGGGCGTCTGGCGAAAAGCGCTGTACTGGGCGGGCGCTGCGGCGGTGGCGTTTTTCTGCGTTGTGTCCGTTTTGTTCTATGCTGTGTAAGCCGGCAATTTTGGCGATTTCCATATAAAAATTCTTGTGTTCGCGCGGTTCAGGGCATATAATCTTCTCCGGCAACCAAGCATAGACGGAGAACGTATGCGAACACAGGAAAATATCAGAAACATTGCGATCGTGGCGCACGTGGACCACGGCAAAACCACGCTGGTGGACCAAATGCTGCGCCAGTCCGGCATATTCCGCGCCAATGAAACGGTGCGCGAGCGTGTGATGGACAGCGAGGCCCTGGAGCAGGAGCGGGGCATCACGATTCTGGCCAAGAACCCGCGATACAATACAAAGGGGTCAAGATCAACATCGTGGACACGCCGGGCCACGCCGATTTCGGCGGCGAGGTGGAGCGGGTGCTTACGATGGTGGACAGCGTGCTGCTGCTGGTGGACGCGTTTGAGGGGTGTATGCCTCAGACGCGTTTCGTACTGAAAAAAGCGCTGGGGCTTCATAAACACGTGATTGCCGTGATCAACAAGGTGGACAGGCCGGACGCGCGGCCCGCCGCTGTGCTGGACGGCCTAATTGACCTATTTATCGAGCTGGGCGCGACGGAGGACCAGATTGATTTCCCGGTGGTGTACGCGTCCGCCAAGGAGGGAACGGCGTCGCTGTCGGCAAACGAGCGGGGTGAGAATATCTATCCGCTGCTGGATACGATACTGGAGCACGCGCCTGCGCCGCAGGGTGAGCCGGACGGCAAGCTGCAATTTCTGGTCAGCAACATCG
>JBMNOT010000203.1:0-3813 GCA_050943225.1 Christensenellales bacterium
CATGATGCGCGCGCCCGCTTTGGGGATGTACGGCTCGGGCACGGTGAACACGTCGCCGTATATGTTGTTGAAGCGTATCGCGATATCCCGCGTGATCTCAAGGTGCTGTTTCTGGTCCGCGCCCACCGGAACGAGGTCCGCGGAATACAGCAGTATATCCGCCGCCATCAGCACCGGGTACGTAAACAGCCCTGCGTTGATGTTGTCCGCATGGCGTGCGCTTTTCTCCTTGAACTGCGTCATGCGATTAAGCTCGCCGAAATACGTATAGCAGTTGAGCACCCACATCAGCTCGGCATGGCAGGGCACATGCGACTGAAAGAACATGATGTTTTTCTTGGGAGAAAGGCCGGCGGCGAGCAGCAGCGACAGCGTATCCAGGCAGCGCCTGCGCAGCTCCGCCGGGTCCTGCCGCACAGTCAGCGCGTGCATATCCACAACGCAGTAATAACAGTTATATTCGTCCTGCAGCTTCACCCAGTTTTTGATGGCGCCCAGATAGTTGCCGATCGTCAGCACGCCAGACGGCTGCACGCCGGAAAATATGATCTTTTTATGCTGAACATTATCCTGCATGTCCTATTCCCTCACTATCTGAAGTATCTCAATTCTGTCGTCGTCGTACAAAAAGTCGATAATATTCTGTGCTCCGCGCTCCGCCTCCGCCGGGCTGAGGGCAGCCAGCGCAAAGCCCAGCCGGCCGATCTGCCACTTGTCGTTATCGCCGCTCTCGATGACCGACACGTTGAAGCGGCTGCGGCAGCGCTCCTTGAGGCTTTTCATCACCATGCGCTTGTCCTTTAAGCTCTGCGCGCCATGTATGGTGAAAACCGCCTCAAACACAGCAGCGTCCATGGGTTTACAGCGCCTCCAGCACCGCTTCGCGCATGCCGCTGCGCTCCACCACCTTTTTGTGGCGCACCGGCTTTGTTTCCAGTTCCTCGATCTGGCGCGGCAGCCGCGTTCCCGTCTTTGCGCTCAGGCGGCGGGACAACGCAAATGCGTCCATGCCGTCCGTGCTCTCGCCCAGCGAAGCCAGCACGTCCTGCGGGAATTTGTACGGCGACGCGGTGGACACGATGACCGTCTTGGTGGTGTCGCCCGTATTCTTATACTTCTCGTAGACGCCGGCTGCAACAGCGGTGTGAGTATCCAAAAGATACCCCTTGGTCTCGAACGTCCTGCGTATGCACGCTGCCGTCTCTTCCTCGCTGCACCAGTCGGCCCAGAAATCCGCCTCTAGCGCGCGCTGGGCAGTCTCGCCGATATCGTAGACGCCGATTTCCTTGAGCTGCTTCATCATTGCGGATACCATGTGGGGGTCCCGCCCGGTCAGCTCAAACAGCAGCCGTTCCAAGTTGCTGGATATCAGTATATCCATGGACGGCGACATTGTCTTGTAGAACGGCCGTTTCAGCGAATACTCGCCACTGTTGAAGAAATCGGTGAGCACGTTGTTGCGGTTGGACGCGCAAATGAGCTTGGCAACGGGCAGATCCATGCGTTTGGCGTAGTAGCCCGCAAGTATATTGCCGAAGTTGCCGGTGGGCACCACAAAGTTAATGGGCTCTCCCTCGGCGATCTCCCCCGTGGACACCAGCTGCGCATATGCGCCGTAGTAATAGGCGATTTGCGACGCAAGGCGGCCGAAGTTGATGGAGTTGGCAGACGAGAGGCTGTAGCCCTTCTCCGCTACCGCAGACACAAACGTTTCGTCGGCGAACATTGCCTTCACGCCGCTCTGCGCATCGTCAAAGTTGCCTTTCACCGCAACCACCTGCGTGTTGTCTCCGTCCTGCGTGACCATCTGCAGCTTCTGCATATCGGACACACCGTCGCTGGGATAGAACACGACGATGCGCGTGTGCGGCACGTCGCAAAAGCCTTCCAGCGCCGCTTTGCCGGTGTCGCCAGATGTTGCCACCAGTATCAGCACGTCGCGGCCGCCGTGTACGCCCATGGAAGCGGTCAGAAGGCGCGGCAGCACGGAGAGCGCCATATCCTTGAACGCCAGCGTGGGGCCGTGCCACAGCTCCATCACGTATTCGCCGTCCGCAATTTTGACGACAGGCGCCACGCGCGGGTCGTCAAACGAGCGGTAGGCTTCCTGCGTCAGTTTATCAAGCTCCGGCAGGTCGTCAAAGAACTGCGCCAGCACCCGCGCCGCTAGGGCGGGATAGGGCTCGTCCTTCTCGATGCTTACCTGCGGAAATGTCAGCGGCACAAACAGGCCGCCGTCGGGCGCGATGCCCATCAGCACCGCCTTTGAAGCCGGCACACCCATCCGGCTGTCCCGCGTACTAATCAGTATCATTCATTTTTCCTCCAATCCAAGAGGCTCACCAGCGCATATACCCGGCGGCATTTCCGTAAAACAAGCCTGCGCACAGCGCACCAGGGCGGCCCCGGCAGAGCGGCCGCTTCCGTCGCGCCCATGTAGCGCAGGCTTCAAAGGCCGTTACGGTCCGTTATATGACGTATTTTTTAAGGTATTCCGGCACATCCTCGCCGCCGCTGATCACGATATAGGCATTGATACCGTCGAATACCTTGTCGAGCTTTTTGATCAGCTTTTCCAGATTCTCTTCCTTGCCGACCATCTTTTTTAAACCATCTATGTAAACCGATGAGATGTCAAAATCTCGGGATAGTATGCCACACACAAAACCATAGAATTTGTCAGTATTGTCGATGCTGTAGTCAGACGTGTTGATGAAGCGAATTTGGTATTTCAAATCGTACATGCACCTGTTGTTGTCATCCAGATAAACGATGTTGCCGGCTGCTTTTTCGACCTCGGCATTAGCCATATCGAGAAGTCTTTTGGATTTTCCGCTGCCCTTTTTACCATAGATTACGTGTATCATACTGGCACCACTCCTTTGACTTTTTTTCATTATACATGGTTTCCCATTATTAATCTACTCTAAAATAGGCGGAACTTATGTCCCCTGGCCCGGTCCGCAAAACGCCAGGCCGGCAGGGAATGAAAAGAAACGCTCTGCACGCGGCAAAGCGTTTCGGTTCCCTATTTCACGATCAGCGACTGGCCTGTCATCTCCTCCGGCTGGGGCAGGCCCGTCAAATCCAGCATCGTGGGCGCGATGTCTGCCAGGCGCCCGTCCTGTCGCAGGCGTGCGCCCTTGTACCTCTCGCTCACCAGTATCAGCGGCACCGGGTTGGTGGTGTGCGCGGTGAACGGCCCGCCGGCCTCGTCGAACATCTTCTCCGAGTTGCCGTGATCCGCCGTGATGATTACCTCGCCGCCCATCTTCTGGATGGCTTTCACCACGCGGCCCACGCATTCATCCACGGCCTTAACTGCCTTGACCGCCGCCTCCAGTATGCCGGTGTGCCCCACCATGTCCGGGTTCGCGAAGTTTAAAATCATGACGTCGTACTCGCCCGATTCGATGTGCTTTACCGCCTCATCGGCCACCTCGTACGCGCTCATCTCCGGCTTCAAATCGTAAGTCGCCACCTTGGGCGAGGGGATCAGGAAGCGGTCCTCCCCCTCGTTAGGCTTTTCGACGCCGCCGTTGAAGAAAAACGTGACGTGCGCGTATTTCTCCGTCTCCGCAATGCGGAACTGCCGCTTGCCGTTTTTGGCGAGATACTCGCCCAGCGTGTTGGCCAGCGACTGCGGTTTGTATGCCACCTGCACGTTCATAAAAGTCTTGTCGTACTGCGTCATGCAGACGTAATACACCGGGAAATACTCGCGCGCAAAGCCGTTAAAGTCCGGGTCGATGAACGTGCGCGTGATCTCCCGGGCGCGGTCCGGGCGGAAGTTGAAGAATATGATGGAATCAT
>JBMNOT010000204.1:0-3780 GCA_050943225.1 Christensenellales bacterium
GATGTTGTCGAAGTTGGTCTTGCAGCGGGCGTCGTTGATTGCGAGGCAAGGGTAGATCAGCCTGCCGCTGTTCTGCCAGCCCCGCAGGCGCTGGACGCCGCTGGTGGTTTCCTCGCAGCCGCCGATCAGGTCGGTGGCATATTCTTTGCATTCGCCTAGCAGCAGATCCATCAGATCGGCGCCGTCGTCAATGATGATGTGGGGGCGTACGCTGAGCGTCCTTTTCCACAGCTCTCTTGCTTCACTGTGGCTGATGCCGTGGATCGCATGCACCTCGATGCCATCGTCCACCAGCGCCGCGCAGATCGGATCCTGCGTTGAACGCGGATTAGAGCCGGTCACCGAAAGTGTGGCGCCGCTGGCGACAAGCGTCTTGACCAGCCATGCCGTTTTCGCTTCCAAGTGTACCGAAAGGGCGATGCAAAGCCCTTTTAGAGGCTGCTCTTTTCTAAAACGGTCGGCAATCGTGTTGAGCACGGGCATGTTCTGTGCCACCCACGCAATCCTTTGATGCCCTTCATCCTTCAGATTGATGTCTCGGATGGTTGACAAGGATATAACCTCCTTTGCGCTTTGTGACTGCACGAGCAAAGTATAACTTCCGATATGCAACTGTATGGCTTGATACTTTCTTAATACCATAAAAAAGCGAAAACGGTAAGGACAGATGTCCCTGATTTTTGGAAATGAGCGACTATGCGGCATATCGCTGCCAATCAAAGATGGACATACTAGATAGGTAGGATATAAAAAGGTTGGGATTTTATAAAGGAGCAACTTATACGGCCTAATATATTCCAATATTACTACGCAAGGCAAATGAGATGAAAGGTATTTATAGCGATTAATAAAGTACTTATTAGTATATAAGAATACGATAGTCTTCCTAAATCAAGAGCTGAGCATGTGCTTTTTATCCTCTCTCACCCCAACAAGGCTTGCGTCTTTTCGGAGACCCCAAATAACCCCTTAAAGCTATGCTTTTAGGGGCCTCCGAGAGACTTACGCAGTATCGAGATGCGAGGAACTGCTTGAGCCGGCAGTTTGGCGGAAAACCGCAGGTTCCGCCAAACTGTTTATTCTCGGAACGATACCGTATTGTTCTCCATGCTGTCGATGATGGCAAGGCTTTGCACGTTATAGCCTTCCGCGCGCAGCTGGTCGCCGCCGCCCTGGAAGCCCTTTTCGATCACGACGCCGATGCCCGCGACATACGCGCCTGCCTGCTTGCTGATGCCCAGCAGGCCGCGCTGAGCTTTGCCGGTAGCCAAAATATCGTCGATGATCAGTATTCGGTCATCGGGCGTCAGGTATTTCTTTTCCAGTATGACGGTGTAATCGCGGCCGCGGGTGTAGCTGGTCACTTTGGAACGGTAGACTTCGCCGTCAATATTTTTGCTCTCCGATTTCTTGGCGAACACCACCGGTACGTTGAAATACATCGCCGTCAGGCAGGCCACCGCGATGCCGCTCGCCTCGATGGTGATGACTTTGGTGATGTTCTCGCCGTCGAATATGCGCCGGAACTCCTTGCCGATCTCCTCAAGAAGGTTGATATCGATCTGGTGGTTCAGAAAACCGTCCACTTTAATGATGTTACCGTCCTTGACTTTGCCGTCCCGGCGAATGCGTTCTTTCAAAAGCTCCATTTTTAAATCCCCTAAAAAGTATTTAAAATCATTAATTGTTTTAGCTCTAAGCTTTTTTTACGGATTGTACAGTTTGACCTCCTGCCAGGCGTCGGAATACACCTGGGTGAATTCGCCCAGATCGCCGAACACTTCGCAACGGGCGATCACGTCGTCTTCCGGATTGAAAGCGTTGTTGGCGAGGAATTTCTCATCTAAAATCTTCAGCGCTTCCGCGTTGGGCGTGGAATAGCCGATGTACTCGGTGTTGATTTTGGCGACATCCGGTTGCAGCAGGAAGTTGATGAACTTCTCTGCAGCCTCCGGGTTTTTTGCGGATTTGGGTATCACCATGCAGTCAAAGAACAGGTTGGACCCCTCTTCCGGCACACTGAACTCCAGGTCTTCGTTCTGCTGCATACAGTATACCGCGTCGCCCGAGTAGGTGAGCCACATCGCGCCCGAGCCGCCGATCATGCTGTCGCGCAGCTCGTCGGTGCCGTAGCTCTTGACGAGCGGCTTTTGCTTTTTCAGCTCCTCAACGGCTTCCCTGACCTGGCTTTCGTCGCGCGTGTTGAGGCTGTAGCCCAGCTTTTTGAGCGTCGCGCCGATGGAGTCGCGCATACTGTTGTACATGTAGATTTTGCCGGCGTATTTTTCGTCCCACATGATGTTCCAGCTGGTGACCGGCTCGGTGACCATGGTCTTGTTGTACAGTATGCCCACCGTGCCCCAGGTATAAGGTACGGAATACTCGCCGGTGGGGTCGTATTCCTTGTTTAAAAACTTTTTGTCGATGTTTTTGATGTTCGGGATGTTGCTGAAATTGATTTTGCGCAGCATGTCCTCCCTAATAAGCCGCTCCACCAGATAGTCGGACGGGATCACGAGATCGTAGTCCGCGCCTTCGGTGGTGAGCGAAACGTACATCTCCTCGTTGGATGTGACGGGGATGTAGTTGACGTCGATGCCGTATTCGTCTTCAAACCTGTCGATGACCGACTGCTCAATGTAATCTCCCCAGTTGAGGAGCTTCAGCGTGGGGCGGCTGCTGCAGCCCGGCAGAGCGAGGGCGGCGACCACAGCCAAAATCAGTACGAAGAATACCGTTACCAGTTTTCTTTTCATCAATGTCTCCTTTATTTCTGCTCTTCATATTGTGCCGTACTTGTACGGTTTTTAACTCTTTTGCGCGTCGCGATGACATCGGGGTTGCGCTTGTTGATCAGTATGAGCAGCGCGATTACCACTACAAACATGATGGCGGACAGCGCGTTGATCTCAGGCTTGATGCCCTTTCTTGCCATCGAGTAGATATAGATCGACAGGTTGGGCAGCACGCCCTGCGTCGAGAAAAAGCTGATGACAAAATCGTCGAACGACAGCGTGAACGCGAGTATCAGCCCCGTAATTATGCCCGGCATGATCTCGGGCAGCACCACCTTGCGCAGCGCTTGCCGGGGCGTCGCGCCCATGTCCAGCGCGGCTTCATACAGCGCCATATCCATGCTTCTGAGTCGCGGCAGCACTGAGAGCGTGGTGTAGGGCAGGCAGAAAGTGATGTGCGCGATCAACATGGTGGCGTAGCCGCGGGGGAGCTTTAGCAGTATGAACAGCAGCAGCAGCGATACGCCGGTCACGATGTCCGCATTGACCATCGGGATATACGATACGCCGATCAGCATGGACTTGGAACGCTTTTTAAAGCCGTTGATACCGAAAGCCGCCAGCGTGCCGATGACGGTGGAAATAAGCGCCGAAAGAAGAGCGATGCTGAGGGTGACGGCCAAAGCGTCCAGTATCTGCCTGTCGGTAAACAGCTCGCCATACCATTTCAGCGAGAAGCCGCCCCATTTGGCCATGGTGCTGGACGCGTTGAAAGAGAACACGATCAGCGTGAGGATCGGCACGTAGAGAAACAGCAGCACGATGACGATGTAAAAGCGGCGGATAAAGCTTCTCATAGCAGGTAGCCCTCCCCGTCCTTGTCGATGCGGCGTATGATGACCATGCTGACCAGCATCAGCAGGAACATCACCACTGCCAGCGCGGAGCCGAAGTTCCAGTCATTGGTTACCAGGAACTGCTCGGTGATGATGTCGCCGTACATGTTGTATTTGCCGCCGCCCAAAAGCACCGTGACCACGAATGT
>JBMNOT010000205.1:0-3770 GCA_050943225.1 Christensenellales bacterium
TGTGCAGCCCCGCTTTTTCTTCACAAGCAGCGGCGCGATGGCGACGGCCTCACCATCGCGGTACAGCACCAGATTCCATTCGCGAACCCCGATCAGGCGAAAAAGGTCTTTGCGCTGCGGCTTGCCGCGCCCGGTGAACGTCAGGAACTCGTATGACTGAAACGTCGTTGCCGCATTGTTTCTGTCATACAGGCCGTGCCAGATCGCAGGAAGCTCATCCCATCTTTTGGCGACCACTTCTCTCATGCTTTTCCTCCAACACATATATCGGAACAATCCGTATGAGGAACAGCCAGCTTATGCAGAATGGTCAGAAAGTGCTAACGGGCAGAAAAAAAGGGAACAGCACTCCCCTCTGCCCCTCAAAACCGGTTCGTCAGACGGTTCAGACTAAGCGGCCTCTGTCGATGAAGAGGCAGGCGCATCGTCCTCTTCCGGGATGTCGATATCTTCTTCCGCTTCCTCCGTTTCGCCGGTCATATCCTCGCCTTCATACATGTCTTCCGGCTCCTCATCCGGCGTCGGTTCGGGCTCGGGCTGGCGGGTCAGCACGGTGACGCAGCCGTCTGCCGTGGCGCCTCGCAGCGTATTGGCGTCGGTGACGGTATAGATCGTCTGCACGCCTTTCGCCTCAAGTATCATGATATCCTTTTCCACCTTATAGCTGCCCGGCCCCAGCACCTCTCCCTCCGCGTCGTACACGAAATAGGTTCCATCCGGTAGCAGTTCCAGAATAAAGCCAAGCTCTGTCAGCTTGTCGGCGGACACCTCCGCTCCCTCCGAATCGAAGGCCTGGGATACCGCCCAGTGCCCCGAAAAGTCGATACCGGAAAAATCCGCCGCCGCAGAAGGCGACGCAGACGAGCTTTCCCCGGCAGCCGGCAGCGTATCGCTTTGGGCGCCGCAGGCGGCCAGCAGCGCCATAGCGCACAGCGCCAATATGACCGCGATTATTCTCCTCATGCGCGTACCTCTTTGGATTTGATGCTTTAATTGTAGAGATACGCCTTCGCAAAGTCAAGTAAACGGTATTTGAACACGATGTGAACGCGCTTTACGATGTCAGTTATGGCTCAGCAGCTGCTATTTGAGCGTGCAGGAATCCAGCAGCGTCTGCAGCCGCTTCAGGTCGCCCGCGTACTGGCCGTCTTCCTCCCACAGCTTTTTCAGGCAGCTAAAGAGCGGAGAGGCGGCGAATGTGTCGCTAATACGGTAATAGCACCACTGCGACAGCCGCCGGCACCGGATAAGCCCGGACAGCCGCAGCCGGTTCAGGTGTTTGGACGCCGTGGGCTGCGGTATGCATAGCGCCTTGCAGATGACGCAGACGCACAGTTCCTGCCGCGACAGCAGCGCCATAATCCTCAGGCGAGTCATATCGCCCAGCGCTTTGAAAACCTCGCACATGTCCATAGCAGTGCCGCTCCCCTCTGTTATATATCTATTTTGTTCGCAGAAAAGCATGACGGCGTCACACATATTCCCATATGGGCATATAGTAAATCATGAATGAATTTGAAAAGGAGGGCATAAATATGAGCGGACTATGGCCATTGCTGCTGTTTTTCGGCGGCGGACTTGGCGGAAATTGCAGCGACGGCGACGGGTGCCGGGATAGCTTCGGCGGCATGAGCAACATATTACCCCTGCTGCTGCTGTTTAGCTGCGGCGGTTTCGGCAGCGGATGCGGCTGCGGCGGGGCCTGCGGCGAGAATTGCCGCTGCAAAAGGTAATACATTCCCTTCATTTCCCATATATTCTTCTTGGAATGCCCTTTTTGGAATGCCGACGCGCATTCTTTTTTTGCCGTCAAATTGGCGATACCGCCTTCCGCTGAAAGTATGCATACAAATTCTGTGAACCTGAACGTTACAAGTGCAACTTTCATAGAATAAACCATCCCTCAATGTATACTTGAAAGGAGTATTAACATGCCAGATGGTTTTAGAGGTCCCGGCGGACCGGGCAGACCCGGCGGACCCGGCGGACCGGGCAGGCCGCCGTTTCCCAGGCCGCCGTTCAGGCCGCCGTTCAGGCCGCCGTTCAGGCCGCCGTTTGTGGTGCCTATCTTCCCCCGTCCGGTATTTCCGTTTATCCCGGGGCGTAACTGCGACTGGGTTGACAGGTTTGGCCGGTGCTGCTTCCGCAACGGCTGGTGCTGCGACCGCTTCGGGCGGTGCCAGTTCGTCGGCGGACCGTTCCCGTTCGCAGGCGGTTCCCCAGGCGGTTCAGCAGGCGGGCCGGGCGGCTGGGGCTGGCCGCAGGGTGACGGCGGCGGGTACAACGTCTGATGCGCCGCGCCGACGATATAAAAAACGTATTAAGTATAAAAAAGACGGTTTGGCTCTGCCAAGCCGTCTATGTATGCCGTCCGTCTATGTATGCTGTCAAAAAGTATTTGATAACAGGACCTTGCCGGATAGCAATCGCAGAACCGGCTACTTTTTAAGTTTAACGTATTCCCCGATCTTTTTGTCCTGCTTGGCGATATGGTTGGTCAGCCAGTTCAGCACCATCTGGTTGGCTTCCATAATCACCGCAATATTGCTGCCGGACTCATCGTATTTTTTCCTGAGCACGCCCAGCTCGCGGACAAAAGCATTATGCATCTTCTTCTGCGCGCTGTATTCCGGATACTGGATGCTCAGCATGTATTCTTCTTCATCCCTGAAATGCTTTTTCGTGTAGTCTTCCAAGAACTCGAACATCTTGGCGATATACTCGCCCGCTTTGCGGTTCCGGCCGGCCTCAAAAAGCTGGTCTGCCATCTCAAATATTTTTTTATGCTGCTCGTTGATTAGGTCCACACCCACCGCGAGTACCTGACTCCAGGGCATCCGTGTTGTCCTCCCATCGTTTTATTTATATATCGGTGCAAATTGGGTATATAAAACAGTATTGTGCTAAGCTGTTATCAAAAAAGCGGGCGAATATGGTATAATTCGAATATTAACGAAACGCCTTCCAGACCGTACATACGCCGAACGGAGGAATCGATATGCTTATGGCTGCCATTGCATGCGCGCTGCTTGCCGCCGATATCGCGCTTCACATCGTGTTCATCGTCCGCGGGAAGGAAACGCCCCGCTGCGTAACTAAAGCGCTGCTGATGCCGCTGCTTGCCGTATCGCTGCTGCTGCTGTGGAGCGCGCTCTCCACCGCGCCGCTGCCCTGGCTGGTACTGCTGGGCATCATCGCGGGCTGCGCAGGAGATATCAGCCTGCTCGACCACCACCATCGCATCGGAGTGCCGCTGGGGCTTTCCTTCTTTTCCGCCGGGCACGTGCTTTACCTGCTGCAGCTGCTCCGGCTGACGCCGCCGCCCGCGTGGTGGCTTATCGCCGCGGCCGTTGTCGTCTATGGCGCGGGCGCAGCCATGACGTATAAAAAGCTGTATCCGTACCTGCCCAAGCTGATGCGCATTCCGGCGCTGCTCTACATGCTGCTGCTCTGCGTGCTGAGCGCTATCGCCGCCATAGCCGCGTTCACGGGTCTGGGCGCCGGTGCTTTCGTGCTATGGGCAGGCACGCTGGCCTTCCTGCTGTCCGATACGGTGCTCGCTTTTGAGATGTTCCGCGGCGAGACGGCGCACAGCCACCTCAAGGTGATGATACCGTACATCGCGGCGCAAATACTCATCTCAGCCGGCTTTATGCTGTGGATGGCGTTTTAGTCTGAGGTATCTGAACAAAAAAACCGTGACAGTTAATCACGGTTTTCTGCTGTTGTCATTCAACCCTGCCGCCTCACCTCAGCGCAGCATCGATGCT
>JBMNOT010000009.1:0-20821 GCA_050943225.1 Christensenellales bacterium
TTTCGGACTTTATGCGGTACCGAATCAGCGACAGATTGGAATCCAGGCTCTCCACCAGCGAATCGCGCGGGCCGCGGATGGTATAGGTCATCACCGGCTCGGTGGTGCTGCGCTTTTCCACCTTTTTTAAGTTGACCACCACATACCGGCGGTCTTCTGAAAACAGCAGAACCGTCATGCCGTCCAGAATGTGACGCTCGACTGGGAAGTATCGCTGCTTATTATGCAGTCGTCCGCGAACATCACGCTTTCCACTGCTTCGCTGGCGGAAAGGCTTTGAGACCTGTCGTGCTGCAGCAGCGGCTTTATCACCTGCTCCGCCAGCGCTTTTCTGTCGGTGAGCTGCTTGATGTAGAGTATAACCACATTCCCCGTGCCGAAGCGCAGGTGCCGTTCGCCCAAATCCATCGATTTGCTGCGTATGCGATTTAATATTTCGTCAAGCTGCCGGGGTTTTCTTTGCACCGCTGCCACCTCACGATACTCTCTCGCCCTGGGCTTCCATGTCCATCAGCCCGCCCGGATCCAGTTCGCTGCTCACCGATATGTTGAATGCGGCGTTCTGATAGGCGCTTGTCCAATCGAGCTGCCGGAACAGGACAGGGTAGTGGATGCGGAACACATCTCACAGCTCCAGGTAATCGCATCCTATGGCCTGGGAATGCTGGATGGCTTGAACGATTTCGTCCAGCAGCAGGGCTTGCATCTCGCTATTGATTACCTCCACCTGCTCCTTATCCACAGCGATATTATTGTCCATATACATGAGCTGCGCGGTATAATCCATGTCGATGTTAAAAGTCACCTGACCGTTCAAGTATTGCGGGGTTATCTTGCGGCTTTTGCACTTTATCTCAACGGTGGCGATATATGAGTCTGTCGGCACGGCGCGGATGTGGGCGATATTGCGCCCCAGCAGCCATATCACCCCGCCGGCCTCGTCCACAGGTATGAAACCGGCGTAATGGCTGCCCCTCATGATGGTGTAGCCGGTGAAGGCAAGGCGGCCGTTCACGGCGTCCATGTTCGCCACCACAAAGCTCCTGTCGGCGTAGAGGAAGTTTAGCGCGTCGGATACGGTATAGATGACCAGCTTGCCGCTGTCTTTCAGCGTCGTGATGGTGTCGTCTATTTCGTACCCCAGTGAAACGTTGCTTTCCAAGCTGACTGAGAAAATTTCTTCTGGTTTGCTGTGTGTGGTGACCACTTCCAGAACCCGCCGATAGTCCACCATGGTCTGCAGCCGGTAGAAGTATTCCTCAATGCCGTATTTTGCCAGCGAGTCCGTCAGCATCAGCGCCCGTACGGTGCCGAGAAACAGCGGCTTATCCATTTGGTTGTTGATGGCGCGCCGGGCATCGGCGTATGTCCTGCCGGCTCCAGAAACGACATCGTAATGGGCCGCGCCGCTTGTTTCCTGCTGCTGCCCTAAAGCCAGATTGGGCACTTCCGCATAGAAAACGAAATTGTCGCCCTCCCTGTCGGTAATTACCAGCGTGCACAGCGATTTTCTGTTGATATCCAGAGCGTCCCAGCAGCCCGAGCTGATAAAAGCTGTGATGAGGGCCAGTGTGAAGAAAGCCGCCCGCTTAGCTGCCATGGGACACCGCCTTCCCGCCGCGCTTTTTGGCCTTGGCAATGAGAAAATGGACGAAAGGTACGAACAAGCTGCCAAACAGGCCGAGATACGTGCCCACCTCGTGATAGATTTTGTTGTAGTTTGGCATGCTGCACACGTAGAGGAACGGCACATAGACAAAAGCGCCTGCACACGCTGTAATCAGCAGGCGGCTTGCTTTGGGAAACAGGCGGCAAAGATATTCCACACAGCCATCAGTGCAATGGAGATACTCACAAACAGACCGGACAAGCCCACCGTGAGATAAATGATATCCAGGCGCGATATGATCTCCAGCCCCTTAGGGGAGGTGTCGCGTATCGCCACCACCAGAGCATCTTCGTGGTTGATGATGTCGTCGATGCCGATTTTCATGATGCTGGTCTCCACGCGGATCACATAGAACAGGCCCACCACGAGCAGGGAAAGAAATGCGGCTCTAGCCGGCTTTCTGCTGTTTTTATTCTTTGTCATGAACGGTATCGCCAGCAGCACTTCGATGCCGAGGAAGGGGAATACGCGGGATAATGCGCGGCTCATAAACGCGGGCATAGCCGCATATCGTTTACCGACGGAGCACGGCACTACGCCGGATATTTTTGTTTTGCCAAAGCCACCAGAATTTACCGGTGCATCGGATTATTTGGCTAGCCGTATTGCAGGAGGTGCCGGATGACAGGCGGCGGGGATATGGAGAGGCGGTACGCTGCGCTCGCTGCAGCGTTTGCCGCGGACGGCTTTCGCGTGGCGAGGCACGCGTACACCGAAACGGGGCGCCTCGGGCTGATGGCGCGCCATATAAGCGCCTCCAACTACGACACCGGCGAGAAAAAGGCGGCGTATTATCTGGAGGGCACAGCGTATGAGCGGGGCTATCTGATGGGGCTGCTGGCCGAGCCGCAGATTGCGGACATGGCGGTCAATTTTGCGGAAAACATCGTGTTCGACCAGATTGGGCTGGACTTTCTCAACCGGTTTGCGCTGCTTAAGAAGATGCTGGTAGAGCTGGTGTATGAGCTGACGCAGAGCGCCTGGCAGGCTTTGCCCGCTCATGTGCACGACGAGGCGGCGGGCATGCTGGACGGCTGCCGCCGCAGCAACAGGAATACCCAGGTGACGATGCGGCGGCTGATTACGCTGAATGCGGGCGTCGACACGCTGCTGGCGCTGGTGTACACCGGGGGGATGCTGCGCGAGCATGTGCCGCGGCTGACTGCGGAAGACATCCGCTTAAAGCTCATGTGCAACGCGTTTACCGCGCTGGGTCCGGCGGCGTCCGGCGGGCACTATTTCGCGCGGGACTTCATGTTTGCGTCCGGCGAGGTGCTGCAGAACAACGTCGCCCACATCATCCACAAGCCCGAGGGGCGGGCGAGCGAGCGCGGGTTTGCGCACGTGAACGTGACGGCGCCGGGCATCATCGGCAGTTTCAGCGTGATGAACGAGCGCGGCGTGGCGGGGGGAATCAACCTCTCGCCCGCGGCCAATTGCGACCCGCAGCGCGCGGGCATGAACTCGCTGCTGCTGCTGCGCGACTGCGTGATGAAAGGCGGCAGTGCGCGGGAGGCGGCTTCGGTGATACTGCGCACAAGGCGCGGCGTGCCGTGGAACTACGTGCTCTCGGACGGCGGCACCGACACCGCGTGTACGGTAGAGGCGGGCGCGTCGTGGGCGCATACCGACTATATGAGCTATCCGCCTCCGCAGATAAGGCCCTATCTGCCCGGCGCCGCGTTTCTCGAGCGATACCCATATGCGCCGATTAAGGACGGCGTTGCGATACGCTGGTACGGCGAGCCGGTGCCGCAGGAGTACCTGCACTTTAACCCCGGGCTGTGGCAGATATGGAACGCGACGAATGCCCCGCGCATCACGCTGCACCCGGACGCGCTGGAGCCGGACGGCTTTATCAACAGGACGCCGTACGAGAAAAATTGCCCTTCCACGCAGTATTTCCCGCCGGAACGGCCGCTGCCCGGCGTATTTCTGACGTCCAACCACTTTCTAACGCCGGCCATGCGCATGTGCTCGATGGACGGGTGGGTGGCTGCCGTGACGCGCGGGCATGCCAACGACATACAGTGGCGCTACGACGCGCTGCGCGAGCAGCTGCGTAAAACGCTGCAGCGCGAAGGGACGATCGGGTTTAAGTCTGCGAAACAGCTGGCGGATTTCCTGGCGCCGTACGGCGCGTATCCCGAGTATTACCGTGACAAGCCGCGGAGCCGCGACGGGCGCGCGCTGCGCGTCGAGGGCTGCGTGTCGGTTTTCGACCTGAAAGCCAAGGTGGTGGAGAGCCATTACGGCTATTTCACCGACGAATGGGTGAGGACTACGCTGCCTACGTATCTGTGAGCGGCACGGCGAGCAAACCTAAAACATTATAATGTTTCGTGTGAGAATGGCGTAGAGAAAAACAGGCCGGGGCAGTTTCCCGGCTGTTTTGTGCATTTTACTTTATTAAATTCCATATGGAGGATTAGATTAACATAAAAAGGTTATAACATATATCGGCAGAATAGGCAGTGCGTATCGCTCATGGCAAAGTGGTTCGTTTGGGAGCATGCGGCGCTATCGGTCGAGGTTTTTGCGGATGCGGGCCATCACAACGCCCAGCGCGGCGACAACCAGGGCGCAGAATGCCGCCGACAAAACGAGCTCCAGCCGCTTCTCGGGCAGCACCGGGGCGAATATGGCCGCGCCTGCCAAAGCCAGAGCGCCCAGCGCGAGCATGATGAACGATGCCGCCACGGCCCAGAAGAAACGCTTATTGCGGCTGCGCCGGCTGGGCCTGTCGGAGAACGACTCGGGGCGCTCGCCCTCATATTCGCGCCGCCACACGTAAGCGCTGGCCATCTGGCCCACGAACTCCCAGCCGAACTCCTCGTAGATGCGCTTGTAGTCTTTACGGGGCGCGGGCTGCAGGTCTACCACATAGCGGTAGCGCTTGGGCTCGCCTTTCTCAAAGCGCATGGCGAAGCTGCTCCACTGGCCGACCTTTACCGGGTGCCAGCCTTCAAGCGCCTGCTGCTCGAACCAGTTTTCATAGTCTGCGGGCACCGCGTACTTAAACGGCGTCCACCAACATAGTTTCTTGCTGCTCATTTGATGCCCTCCAAATGGCGGTATATCTCGCGGATGCGCGCCGCTTCCTCGCTCAGTATCTGCGCACCCGGCGGCGTGATTACGTAATACTTCTTGCGGTCCTCCTCGCGGACAGCGCGGATAAGGCCGTCGGATTCCAGCTTGCCCAGGCTCTGGTATACGGTGCCCGCGCCCAGCACGATGCGCCCGCCCGTCAGCTCCTTCACATACTGCATAATGCCGTATCCGTGGCGCTCCTCCCGCAGCGAGAGCAGTATGTAGAGCATCGTCTCGCTCATCGGAATGTACCGCTGCCGCGCTTTGTCGATGTTCATGCCCGCCTCCTTATATCGCACCGGAATGTATCACGATGTAATATATTGAGTATATATCACGCTGTGATATATGTCAAGGGGATTTTATTAAAACCATTGGAATGCTACGCACAGCAAAACAGCCGCGCAGTGCGGCTGTCGGAATGAGTATGGGTAAGCGTTCAGGCTTTCCTGCGCCGCCAGATGGCGGGAGAGATGAGCAGCAGCATCGGGTAGATCTCCAGACGCCCGATGAGCATGTCGATAAAGAGTACGATCTTGCTGAAAGCTGAGAACATGGAGAAGTTGCCGACGGGGGACACGTGTCCGAGGCCCGGTCCGATGTTGTTGATGCAGGCGGCCACCGCGGTTGCGGAGGTTGTGAGGTCATAGCCGTCCAGCGCCACCAGCAGCACGGACAGCATTGTGATGGTGCCGTATACGACGATGAATGTGCCTGTGCCGTGAATCACTTCCTCCTGCAGCGGCACATTGTCCAGCTTGATGACCCTGACGGCCTGCGGATGCAGTATGCGCAGCGCCTCCCGCTTTATCGTCTTGAACATGATGATGAGGCGGGATATCTTGATGCCGCCGCCGGTGGAGCCTGCGGACGCGCCCGCAAACATCAGCGCGACCAGCAGAACGCGGCTGAAAGACGGCCATTCGGCAAAGTTGGCCGTGGCGTATCCCGTAGTGGTCATCACGGAGGACACCTGGAAAGAAGAGTAGCGCAGCGCTTCGCCGAAAGTGCCATAAATACGGCCCCAAAGGTCGAACGCGACAAGCAGCATGGAAGCTATCATGATGGCAAGATACACGCGCGTCTCTTCGTGGCGGAAGAACTGGCGGATCTTGCCGTTCAGCAGCAGGAAGTATGCGCTGAAGTTGATGCCGAACAGCGCCATGAACACCGTGATCACCACTTCGATATAAACGCTGTTGTACGCGCCGATGGACGCGTTTTTGATGGAGAAGCCGCCGGTGCCCGCCGTACCGAACGTGTGCGTGACGCTGTCGAACAGCGGCATGCCGCCCGCGAGCAGCAATATGATCTGAAGCACCGTCAGGCCAAGGTAGATCGCATAGAGTATCTTGGCGGTCTGGCGCGCCTTGGGCACCAGCTTTTCGGTGGTGGGGCCGGGGCTTTCCGCGCGCATCAGGTGCAGCGGGTCTGCACCCGACATCGGCAGTATGGACAGGACAAACACCAAAAAACCCATGCCGCCGATCCAATGGGTAAAGCTGCGCCAGAACAAAAGGCCTTTTTCCATCGCTTCCACGTCGGTCAGTATGCTGGAGCCGGTGGTGGTAAAGCCGGATACCGTCTCGAACAGCGCATCCACGACGGACGGGATGGCACCCGTAAAGTAGAACGGTAGCGCGCCGAAAACAGATATGACAAGCCAAGAGAGAGACACCGCGATAACGCCCTCTTTGGCGTAGAACAGTTCGTTTTTGGGTTTTTTGCCAAACGCAAAGCTGATGAGCGCCATGGCGGCGATGACGATGCCGAAAACCAGCGCGGTTTGATACTCGCCGTAAAGCAGCGATACAATAAGAGACAGCCCCATAAAGGCCGCCTCGAACCGCAGCACCATTGCAAGCAGGTATCTGATCATGCCGAAATTCATATCGCCACCGTCATTCCTTATAAATGTGGTTCAGGTCTTCCAGCCCGCCCAGCGCCGTGATCAGTATTACCCGGTCGCCTTCCTGCAGGTAATCCTTGCCCTTGGGGATGAATACGTCGTCGCCCCGCACGATGGTCGTGATGAGAAGGTTGTCTTTCAGCGGCAGTTCGGACAGCGGCACGCCCAGATGGCGGGTGAGCGGCGTGGCGACAAACTCAAGCATCTCTGCCTGTTGGCCGATGATGCGGTACAGCGTCTTGATATCGCCGCCGCCCAGGCTTTCCATGCTGCGTACATACCGCACGATTTCGTTTGCCGCGATGTATTTGGGGCTGATGACGCGGTCGATGCCCGCCTGGCGGATGACGCTGGCGTATTCCAGACGGTTGATCTTGGTAATCACCCGCGGCACGCCCCGGTAAGCCGCATACATCGAGATGATGAGGTTTTCCTCGTCCATGTCGGTGAGCGCGATCATTGCGCCTGTGTAGGCGAGGCCTTCTGCATCCAGCAGGTCCTTGTCGGTACCGTCGCCGCATATCACCAGCGCTTCTGGAATTTTCTCGCACAGCATGTTGCACTTCTCAGGCTTCTTTTCGATGATGGTGACCGAGATGCCGCTGTCTACAAGCAGACGGGCCAGATAGAAAGTGATGAGCCCGCCGCCCACGATGAACACCGACTTTATCTTCTTGTCGTTGGTGCCCAGCGAATGCAGAAAGCCGATGATATTCCTAGGAGTGCCCGTAATATTGACGTTGTCGCCCGCTTCAATCACAAAATTGCCCTTGGGGATGAACAGCTCCGCGCCTCGGTTGACAGCGTTGATGATGATCCGGGAAGCAAAATGGCCCTGCAACGTGTGCAGCGGCCTGTTCACCAGCGGGCTGTCTTCGCTCACCTTGAATTCGATCATCGACACCTTGCCCTTGGCGAAAGTGCCGATATTGAGGGCGGAGGGAAAGCTGATGAGGCGGCCAATCTCGGTGGCGGCCGCCAGCTCGGGGTTAACCACCATCGACAGCCCCATTTCCTGCTGCATCAGCTTTAACTGCTCGTTGTACTCGGGGTTGCGGATGCGCGCGATGGTGTGGCGCGCGCCCAGCTTTTTGGCGACGAGGCAGCAGATCATGTTGACCTCGTCCATGGAGGTAGCCGCAATCAGGAGGTCGGCATCTGCCACTCCTGCCTGCCTCTGTACGGCGGAACTTGCGCCGTTGCCACGAATTGCGATAACATCGAGCGAATCGACAGACTTTTTCAGCGCTTCAGTCTGGTTGTCGATGATCGTAATATCGTGCCCCTCTTTTGACAGACTCTCCGACAGGGCGTTGCCCACCTTGCCGTCGCCCACGATAATGATCTTCATGAGGCACTCCTAAATAACCTATACTTGCAGTATCCGGTTGTTTATCATAAAATAAAATTATATTACAACCCGATGACAAAAGCAAAGTGCAGAAAAGGGGCTTTTTGGCTGTTTTCTATCGTATAATCAGGGCTTTGAGAAAAGTCAGGGTTATATCATCGTGAAGGTATAATTAGGTCGTCGCTTCGACAGCTTGCGCAACGTGAATCTGCGCGAATAGCCCGTTATGGAAAAATGGCTTGAATAAAATACGTTTCAGCCCAGATGGGATGTAGGAAAACCAACCATCTACGGAATAGGCAGCAATTAGCCGCACGTCCAAAACCGCTTGACAAATCTTAAAGTTTGCACTATAAAAATCACTTAACATGACCGAAAAATAACTTAGGGCATGGTGTATAATATGCTATGGCCATGATGAGCCAGCGTTTTTTGTTTGCCTGAAAGGATAGAATAATGCGTTTGTTTATTGGCATCAAAACGGGCTGCGGCGAATACCTTGCCACGCTGCAGGAGCAGCTGAAAAACGCGGGCAGGGGGCGCTTCACGCGGCCGGAGAACCTGCACATCACGCTCAAATTCCTGGGAGAACACCCGCCGGCCGCGGTGCCGGAAATCTGCGCGGCTATCGCCGAGGCGGGCGGAGAGCCGTTTGAGCTGGAGATCGGCGGCGCGCGCATGTTCAACCGCAGCGGCATACTGTCCGCCGACGTGCTGGGGGAGACGCACAAGCTGGCGGCGCTGGCGCAGCGGCTGGAGGCGGCGCTGGAGAAACGCGGCTACCCGCGCGAATCGCGGCCTTATAAGCCGCATATCACGCTGGCGCGGGATTTCCGGCCGGACGGCGACATCGGCGGCATACCGCCGGGACAGCGCCGCTTTACCGTGGACGAGGTGATACTGTTCGAGAGCCGCCGGGAAGAGGGGCGGCTGGTGTACGCGCCGCTGTATTCGTACCGGCTCCGGAGGCGCTGATTGTGAAAGAATCGTAAACATGTTCCTATGCTGCCCGGATCGTGCAGGAGTTTGACGAAATATGTTTAAATATTAAGGTATGAAAGATAAGCCGTCCTGCTTCCGTGAGGAATACGAAAAGCGCGAATACGAGATGCTGTCGGAATACGCGGCCAAGGCGGCGGAAACCAAAGGCCGCCAGCGCCCCATAGTGCCGTGCAGCCTGCGCACCGATTTCCAGCGCGACCGGGACCGCATCATACACTGCAAGTCGTTTAGGCGCTTAAAGCACAAGACGCAGGTGTTCCTCTCGCCCGAGGGGGACCATTATCGCACGCGGCTGACGCATACTTTGGAGGTGGCGCAGATCGCGCGGACGATATCGCGCTGCCTGCGGCTCAACGAGGACCTGACCGAAGCCATCGCGCTGGGGCACGACCTCGGGCACACGCCGTTCGGCCACGCGGGCGAGCGGGTGCTAAGCGAGCTGACCGGGTGCTTTGAGCACAACGAGCAGAGCCTGCGCGTGGTGGAGGAACTGGAGAACGGCACCGGGCTGAACCTGACGTTTGAGGTGCGCGACGGCATACTAAACCACAAGAAAGGCTGCCGCCCGGCGACGCTGGAGGGTCTGGTCGTCAACTATGCAGACAGGATAGCCTATATCAACCACGATATCGACGACGCGCTGCGGGCCGGCATCATCGACCACATTCCCGAAGAGTGTGCGCGCGGCCTAGGGCGTTCGCACGGCGTACGCATCAACACGATGATCTCCGATATCGTGAAGAGCAGCGCCGGTTTGCCGACCATCCACATGTCGCCCGACGTGGAGGCGCTGACAGAACGGCTCAGGCAGTTCATGTTCGATAACGTGTACCTCGGATCTTCGGCCAAGTCGGAGGAGGGCAAGGCGGAGAACCTGATCCGCATGCTGTATTACCACTTCATGGAGAACCCGGACGCCATGGGCCCGGACGCGCGGCAGCGGGTGGAAGTGGACGGCGTCAGGCAGGCGGTGGTCGACTATATCGCCGGCATGACGGACCGCTATGCGGTCAAGCTGTTCCGCGATATCTATTTGCCGAGAGGCTGGGAGAAGTATTAGTGGCGCGATTTGACGACGTCTGGCTGTCGGAACTTTTCGCGAAGAACGACATCGTCGACGTGATTTCTTCATATGTCACGCTCACCGAGCGCGGCGGGCGGTATTGGGGGCTGTGTCCGTTTCATCACGAGAAGACACCGTCCTTTTCTGTGAGCCGCGACCGGCAGCTTTTCTATTGCTTCGGCTGCAAGCAAGGCGGCAACGTGACCAACTTCGTGATGAAAGCGGACAACCTTACGTTCGGCGAGGCGGTGGAAGTGCTGGCGCGGCGCGTGGGGCTTCCGGTGCCGCAGGCTGTGGAGGACAGCGAATACCGTGAGATCAGGGAGAAGAAAAAGAAAATCGCCGAAATTCACCGCCTGGCGGCGCGGTATTATTTCGATACGCTGCATTCCCCGGCGGGTGCGCGGGCGCTGGATTACTTAAAGCGGCGCGGCATCAGCGAGGAGGCCATACGAAGATTCGGCCTCGGCTTCGCGCCGGACAGTTGGGACAGCGTGGCGAAGCTGTTGGAGGAAAGCGGCTATCCGCAGGCCTTAATCCGCGAGAGCGGCCTGGTGACGGTAAAGAACGGCAAGTGTTTCGATACGTTCCGCAGCCGCGTGATGTTTCCCATCATCAACGTATTCGGCGATGTGATCGCGTTCGGCGGCCGCGTTTTGGGCAGCGGCGAGCCCAAGTACCTTAACACCCGCGACACGCTGCTGTTCAACAAGCGGCGCAACCTTTACGGCATTGACATTCTGCGCAAGCAGAGGAATGTTAAGAGCGTGGTGATCGTGGAGGGGTATATGGACGTGGTGTCGCTCGTCGCGCACGGCGTGAAGGCGGCGGTGGCGTCGCTGGGCACGGCGCTCACGCGGGAGCAGGCGGTGCTCTTAAAGCGCTACACGCAGAACGTCTATCTGTCTTACGACGGCGACGAAGCAGGCCAGATTGCGACGCAGAAAGCGCTGTCCATACTGGAGACGGAGGGGCTGAATGTCCGCGTCATCCGGTACCCAGACGGCATGGACCCGGATGATTTTATCCGAAAATACGGGCTTGCCGGTTTTGCGAAAAGGGTGAAGGCTTCTCTGCCGCCCGACGGCTACCGGCTGGCGATAGCCAAAAAGGCCTTTGATCTCTCCACCGAGGATGGCCGGGAAGGCTACGCCCAAGCGGCGGCGGATATCATCGCGCGCATCGACAGCCCGATACGGCGTGAACGGTACGCGGAGCAGGTGTCCGCCGAAACGGGTTACAGCGCGGCGTCGATTTTGGAAGGAAGGCAAAGTTTAAAAACGGAAAAGAATAGTAATACCAATAAAAGGTATAATAGTATAGAAAAAAGCGCACAGGACGACGCGGAGGGGACGTTTTTGGCTTATGCGATGGCTTATCCGCATCTGCTGGAGGAATTGGGCAGCCGCATGGAGCCGGAATTATTCGAAAATATAGTGCATAAAAATATTTTTTATGCGTTATATGACAGCGTAAAAAGAGGAATTCAGCCAACGCATGCCGAACTATTATCCGAACTTGAGGACGAGGAAGCAAGAAGCGAGGCGGCGAGGCTGGCACAAATGCCGATTGTGGCTGACGACCCGCTCTTGTTTATGCAGGATTGCCTGACAAGCATGCGCCTTGGCCAGCTGGAAAGGCGGCGCGAGTCCTTAAAGGAAGAGCTGCGTACGGCTCAGGGAGACAGAAAGCGACATCTTCTCGCCGAAATCGGCGAGTTGAATAAAGAATTGAAACAGCAATAAGGAAGTATGGGTGATTGCATTTTGAACAAAAAGACGACTGCCGAATCGAAGGCCGATACTGCTGAAAACCTGGATGCGGAACTGGCAAAGAAGGCCGGCGACAGCGGCAGGCAGTTAGACAAGGATGATACTCTGACTCTGTCAGAGGAGAACCTGGCAAAACTCGAGGCGATCGGCGGCCTTATCTCCCGTCAAACCAAAGACGATAAGATCAAGGACGTCATCGAGACCGGCAAAAGGAAGGGCGTCCTGACCTACAAGGAGATCAACGACGCGCTGGAAGGCGCTGAGATCGATGCGGAGCACCTCGACAAGCTGCTTGGCGCGCTCGAGGAGATGAAGATCGACGTCATCGACGGCGAGGACAAAGATATCCTCGACGAGGAAGAAGATATCGACTCCGATATCGACCTGTCCGTACCGGAAGGGGTCAGCATTGACGACCCGGTCCGCATGTACTTAAAGGAGATCGGCAAGGTTAACCTGCTGACCGCCGAGGAAGAAGTGGAGCTGGCCAAGCGCATGGCTGAGGGCCACGACGAGGCCAAGCGCAGGCTCGCCGAGGCCAACCTGCGGCTGGTGGTGAGCATTGCCAAACGGTACGTGGGCCGCGGTATGCTGTTCCTCGACCTGATACAGGAGGGCAACCTGGGGCTCATCAAAGCCGTCGAGAAGTTTGACTACACCAAGGGCTTTAAGTTTTCGACATACGCCACATGGTGGATCCGCCAGGCCATTACCCGCGCGATCGCCGACCAGGCGCGCACCATCCGCATCCCGGTGCACATGGTGGAGACCATCAACAAGCTGATCCGCGTGTCGCGGCAATTGCTGCAGCAGTACGGGCGAGACCCGCTGCCCGAAGAGGTGGCGCGCGAGATGGACATCAGCGAGGACAAGGTCCGCGAGATACTCAAGATCGCGCAGGAGCCTGTGTCGCTGGAGACGCCCATCGGCGAGGAAGAGGACAGCCACCTGGGCGACTTTATCCCGGACGACGACGCGCCGGCGCCCGCCGAGGCTGCTGCGTACACGCTGCTCAAAGAGCAGCTGATGGACGTGCTGGACACGCTGACCCCGCGCGAAGAGAAGGTGCTGCGCCTGCGCTTCGGGCTGGACGACGGGCGCGCGCGCACGCTGGAGGAAGTGGGCAAGGAGTTTCAGGTGACGCGCGAGCGCATCCGCCAGATAGAGGCCAAGGCGCTGCGCAAGCTGAGGCATCCCAGCCGCAGCAAGAAGCTGCGCGACTTTCTGGATTAAGGCGGCGCCTGAAAGAGCTTCGTCAAGGCAGCCCTGCCACGGCGGGACTGCCTTTTTCACGTTCGGTGCCCTGCTGGTATTATCACGCAAAGGAGGAGAACGCATGAAGCTGTCGGGCAGGCTGCTCGCCATCGCCGAGATGGTGCCTCGTGTGGATACCGTGGCGGATATCGGCTGCGACCACGGCAAGCTGGCGGTGTGGCTGGTGAAAAACGGCCGTGCGCGCCGCGCGGTCTGCGGCGACATCAGCGCCCCGTCGCTGGAAAAGGCCCGCAAAAAGGCGGCGGAGGAGGGGCTGTCGGACCGCATTTCGGCGCGCGTAGGCAGCGGGCTTTCCGTGCTGGCCCCGGGCGAGGCGGACGCGGCGGTGATCGCGGGCATGGGCGGCGAACTCATCGCGTCCATATTGGAAGCTGACATCGGCAAAGCGCCGGATGTGCTGGTGCTGTCGTGCCATTCCATGGCGGACGTGCTGCGCGGCTGGCTAGCGGACAACGGGTTTTACTTCGAGGATGAGGTGCTGGTGGAAGAGGGTCGGCACTTTTACCCCATCATGCGGGTGCGGCGCGGTGAGAGCCGTGCGCTGAGCTTAAGCGAGCGTGAGTTCGGCCCGGTGCTGCTGCGCAAAAAGCCGAAAGCGCTGCGCCGGCTGCTGGACAGGCGCATCCGCGAAACGCAGCGCATTTATGCGGAGCTGGAGAGGGCGGAATCGCCGCGCAAGGCGGAGCTGCTCAGCGAGCTGGGCGAGACGCTCAGGCGATACGAGGAGGTCAGAAAAAGCCTATGACGATGGATGAGTTTGTGCGCATTGTGGAGGAAATCGCGCCGCGGGAGGCTGCGTGTGAATGGGACAACACCGGCCTTTTGCTGCGCTGCGGCGAGACGGTGGAGCGCGTGCTGGTCGCGCTGGACGCCACAGCGGAGGTGGCGGACGAGGCGGTTGCTGGCGGGTTCGACATGCTGCTGGTGCACCATCCGGCGATATTTTCGCCGAAAAAGGCGCTGGACCACCGAAGCCCGGCGGACGCCGTTATCATGAAGCTGATTCGCGCCGGCATATCGCTGTACGCCGCGCACACCAGCTTCGACAAAGCGGCGGGCGGCATCAACGACATGCTCGCGCAGCGCCTAGGGCTTGATAACGTGCGCATTGTATCCGGCCCGGAGGATGGCCTGATGCGCGTGGGGAAGCTGGCTGCGCCGATGGAAACCGCCGCGTTTCTGGACCTTGTAAAGCGAGCGGTGGGCGCGGACGGCCTGCGCGTCACTGAAGGCAGGGACGCGAAGATAGAAACAGTGGCGGTGCTGGGCGGCAGCGGCGGCGATTTCGCTGCGGCGGCGCATGCTGCGGGCGCGGACGCGCTGGTGACGGGCGAAGCCAAGCATCATCATTTTCTGGAAGCGGCAGAATTTGGGCTGCTGCTGGTTGAAGCCGGCCATTTCGCGACAGAGCGCGGTTTTGTGGATGAAATATTTATGAGTTTACAAGCGCGGCTGAATAAGGTACAATTACATGTGCATTGTGAAAAAGCGCAGTGTATCAACGCGCCGTACAGATTTGTGTAAACGCGTAGAGAGGATTGTTTTATTTGGATAAGCTGGCGTTGCTTTATGAGTACCAGCAGGCAGACATGCAGCTGGAGGCTTACGAAAGACAACTGAAGAACACGCCTACGCGCAAACAGCTCATCAAGCTGCAGAACTATCTCAGAAAACGGCAGGCTGTGCTGCGGGAAATGGAAAACCGTACGCTTGTCGAGCAGAACGCGCTGATGGAAATCGACGCGCAGTACGACAAGATGATGGAACTTTTGAACACAAATCATAAGGATATCAGTCAGTACGAGGAGATGAGCCTTGACGAGATGGACTACAACGTCGTGAAGGCTCTGGTACACGAGTACGAGACGACTTATGACAACATCATCAAGCAGAAAAAGCGCGCTATAGCCGTGCAGACCAAGGCGGAGGAGACCGCGGCGCGTTTAAAGACGATACTGACTCATGTGAGCCAGGCTCAGCGGGAATTCAGTACTCTGAAAAAGCAGCATGAGGAGGAGCTGCGCGCCGGCTCGGAAGAGCTGGACCGCCTGCGCAAAGCGGCGGCTGCAGCGGCAGCGAAGGTGGACCCCGCACTGCTGGCGCGTTACAACCGCATCAAGCAGAACCGGTCGATGCCGGTGACGCTGCTGAAGGACGACCGGTGCATGGGCTGCAACATGGAACTGCCCTCGCGCGATCTGGCCAAGCTGAAAAAGTCGGACGCAATCGTGGAATGCGAGAATTGCGGACGCATACTATATCTTAAATAAATAGAGTTTTGAGCAGGCTGAACGGCCGCCCGGGCATTTGTCCGGGAGGAAAGTCCGAGCTCCATAGGGCAGGGCGCCGGGTAACACCCGGTGGAGGCGACTCCAAGGAAAGTGCAACAGAGATATACCGCCTCGGCGCTGGTTTCAGCGCTGGGGCAAGGGTGGAAAGGTGAGGTAAGAGCTCACCAGGGCCATGGCGACTTGGCTGCTATGTAAACCCCGCCCGGTGCAAGATTGATAGTGGGCATTATGCGGCGGCCCGCCGCGCCCCATGTAATCGCTTGAGCCTGATGGCAACTTCAGGCCTAGATAGATGGCCGTTCTCGACAGAACTCGGCTTACAGGCCTGACTCAAAACATTGTATTTTATGAAACCTCCGAACTGTTCGGAGGTTTCTTTTGTTTGTCGGAAAGCGCCTCAGCTATCCGCCGGTTTACCGGTTATGTGCGGTTTGAGTGTTGAAAGGCGGAGGCCGCGAAAATGGGGGCTTCCGAAAAACCAAAGATTATTCTGTTAGGTAGTGTAGTATCCCCGCCTGGGCAAACAAGGATACGATGACGACCGAGAGGTCTATGATAACCCCCGCGACCATCGGCTTGATGCCGACGCCGGCAACCTCTTTAAGGCTGGCATTCAGCCCGATTGCCGCCAATGCCATCGATAATAAGAATTTTGACACAAATGATATGCCGCTTGCGACATTATCCGGCACTATACCAGTGCTTCTTATGCCGACCACAGCAAGGAACCCGAGGATAAACCAAGGAAATATTTTGCGTATGCTGACCTTCCTGGCCGGCTGTGATGCTTTTTCCGATTTTGTGTATATCCATGAAAAGATAAGCACGATAGGCACGATGAACAGCGTTCTTGTCAGCTTGACGATTGTGGCGAGGGAACCCGCTGCATCAGAAAACGCATACCCCGCCGCAACAACCGATGAGGTGTCGTTCACTGCGGTACCCACCCAAAGCCCGTATCCGGTATTGCTGAGGCCTAAAAGCTGGCTTATCCAGGGGAAGGCGATAACAGTGAAAATGTCGAAAACAAACGTTGCGGATATGGCGTAAGCGATATCCCGGTCCTTCGCCTGAATGGTGGGGCCCAGCGTCGCGACGGCGGTGCCGCCGCAAATCGCGGTGCTCACTGAAAGAAGGCTTGCCAGCTTCCAGTTTATTTTGGAAGCTTTCATGCAGATATACCCCACTCCAAAAGAAGTCGCCAGGGTGAATGCCATCAGTATCAGCGCATATTTTCCGGTATTGAGCACCTGCGGAAAGCTGAGCGTGATTCCGGCGAGTATGATTCCTGCGCGCAGTATCTTCTTGGATGTCCAGCTGATGCCCGCATCGTAAACCGCACTGCGGCGGAATACAGGATTGAGCGCCATGCCTAGTATGAGTGCAATCAGCGTCCCGCCCAGAATATCGGCTGGGAGAATCAAACTGATGGCATAAGCGGCAGCAGCGATTCCCCCTGAAAGCGCAATGCCGGGAGCGTACTTTTTTACAATATTCATTTCAGTCATTCCTTTGTCTGCATTAATTTATCGTTAGGTATTGATATTATCAGAAATTGAAGATAAGATAAAATTATAGTTACTAATATTTTATAAGTATAATTTATAAAGGATGATACCATGCTCGATTTCAGACACGAAACATTTCTTACCCTGTGCGCTTGCAACAGCTTTACAAAGACGGCGGAGCTTTTGCACATGACTCAGCCTGCGGTATCTCAGCATATCAAGCATCTTGAAGAATTCTACGGATGCAAGCTTTTCGATACCAGCAGCAGAAGAGTAAGGCTTACCCCTCAGGGAAAGCTCTTAAAAGAGTTTGCGATGACTGTTTTTTCAGACTCAAAGAATTTCCGGAAAAACATCAGCAGCATCAACACGGACACAATGCAGTTTTCCTTCGGAGCGACCCTGTCTATCGGGGAATATGTGATGCCAAAGATTCTCTCCCGCTTGCTGACGAAGTATCCGGAAATGAAGATCCATATGTCGGTTGCGAATACGCATGTGCTGCTTGAACGGCTGAATAACGGCGAGCTGGACTATATTGTGGTGGAAGGGCTGTTTGATAAGTCGGAATACGAAGCGGTGCTTTTCAGCCTGGAAAACTTTATTCCGGTATGTGCCCCTCAATCGGAATTTGCAGATAGGGAAGCGGATTTTCATGAGATTACAAAAAGCCGTCTGATTTTACGGGAGAAAGGGTCGGGCACGAGGGAAGTATTTGAAAACATACTGCAGAAATACAATTATACTCTCCAGGCGTTTGAAAAAGTGATTGAAATCGGAAACATGGCGGCTATTAAGAAAATGGTTTCGAGCGGGCTGGGCATCACATTTCTGTTTGAGGTGGTAGCGAAAAGCGAAATAGAGAATGGCGACCTCTCAGTTATTAACATTTCGGGTTTTCATGAACAGCGTGAATTTAATTTCGTGTTTTTGAAGAACAGCTTTTTCCGTGAACGGTATATGACCATTTACCATCTGATGAAACAGGCGTTTTCTGAGAACGGTTTGTCCGCATAAATGGTTTAACAGTTTTGCTGTATCTTCTTGGGCCTGCATTGTGTTTGCGGGTTTCTTTTTTTGCATTGTAACACGCCGCGCAGCGAATAATAGGTTTATAAATCGGGCGACGGAGGAGTTCATGCAGAAAAAATACGGCATCGCCATACCGGATGACGTCACGCTTTCCTGGCAGGAGCTTTTGGAATACGCACGTGAGCTTTCATTGGCGGAAAAAGTGGCACTAAGGAAGGTGGACAGCCGTCACTTTGGGCTGGGCGAAGAGCGCCGGCGAATTGAGGCTGCGTATGCCGCCGCGCGCAGCAGCAAGCATGCGGGAGCCGAACTGCCGCCGCTGGCCGAGTGGTTCTACGACAACCGTTTTTTGTTCATTGAGCAAATTCGCCAGCTGATGCTGAACCGCCGCGTGTACCGGCTGCCGCATATGCTGGGCGGGCGCTTCGCGAATATGCCGCGCTGCCTGATGCTGGCCACCGTGCTGCTTCGGCACAGCGCATACCGGATATCGGCTGAACAGATTCAGGAGTTTCTGGAGGCTTTCCAGCAGGAAACCGGCCTGGATTCCGGCGAACTGTGGGCGTTTGTGGACATGCTGAAAGTGGCGCTGCTGTGCGCGGTGTCCACGCTGGCCCGGCAGTGCGTTTCCATACTATCGCTGTGGCGCGCGGCGGAGCGGTTCTGCGAACGCGCCGGCCAGAAAGGCGCGCAGGTAGACGCGCTGCTCACGGAATACAAAAGCTATCTGACCAGCGCGGTGTTTATCGAGCACGCGATGGTGCTGCTGCGCGAGAACCCAAAAGCCGCAGAGATAACGGAGCGCATCAGCGCGCGGCTGTCGGTGCGCGACCTTACGGTGGAGCGGCTCGTTAAGCAGGCGCATGTGCTGCAGGCCAAGAGCATACTCTACATCTCCAACGCCATATCGTCGCTGCACACGCTGGCCAAGCTGAACTTCAAGCCGCTGTTTGAAAGCGTATCGCTGGTGCACAAGTATCTATGCGCGGATGAAGACTACGCGGGTATGGACTACGATTCGCGCGAGTATTACCGCAAGGGCATAACCTCAATCGCGCAGGTTTTGCAGGCATCCGAGCCGGCTGTGGCGCGGGCAGCGGCGGATATGGCAAAGCGCAGCGGCATACACGTGGGCGAATACGTCGTGGGCAGCAGGCGGCGCGAATTGATGGCCGCGCTGGGCCGCGTGCCCGCAAGGGCGCGCCTGGCCGACTGGATGCGGCGGCACATGCTGCTTTTATATGTTGGCGGCACGGCGGTATCCACCGTCATCAGCGCGGCGCTTTTAAGCATTCCGCTTTTTCTCATGCACCCGCCGGTGTACGGCATAATAGGCTTTTTCATCAGTCTGATTCCCATATACACCGTGGCCGTGACTATCAGCAACCGGATGATGACGCTGTTCCAGAAGCCTGCGTTTATCCCCAAGCTAGCGCTGAAGCAGGGGCTGATGGAGGACATGGCCACCATGGTGGTGATACCGGCGCTGATGACGTCAGAAGAGGACGGCGCGGAGCTGGTGCAGAAGATGGAGGTGTACTGGGCGGCCAACCAGCAGCCCAACCTTTATTTCACACTGCTGTCCGACTTTAAGGAGGACAAAAACGAGATTGCGGCGTACGACGAGGAGCTCATCCAGAAACTGGACGCGATGGTGGCCGCGCTCAACGCCAAGTACGGCAGGGAGATATTTTTTTATGTTCAGCGCAGAAGGGTGCTCATCGCGGAGAGCGGGCGTTTCGGCGGCTGGGAGCGCAAGCGTGGCGCGCTGCTGAATTTTTGCGCGCTGCTCACAGAGGATTCCGATGCGTTCACGCACATAAGCGGCCCCATGCCGAAGGGCATCAAATATGTCATCACGCTGGACGCCGACACGGCGCTGGGCCGGGACGCGGTGGTGCGCATGGTGGGCGCGATGGAGCACCCGCTGCACCGCCCGGTGGTGGACGAAAAGAAGGGCATCGTGACGCAGGGCTACGGCATCATGCAGCCGCGCATTGGCGTGGACGTGGTCAGCGCCGCGAGATCCCGGCTGTCGCTGGTGTTTACCGGCAAGGGCGGGCTGGATACCTATGCCAGCGCCGCGTCCGACGTGTATCAGGATAACTTCGGCACCGGCATTTTCACCGGCAAGGGAATATTCAACCTTGACGTGTATATGCGCGTGCTGAAAGACGCGTTTCCGGACAACGCCATACTCAGCCACGACCTATTGGAGGGCAGTTACCTGCGCTGCGCGCTGCTTACCGACGTGGTGCTGATGGACGGCTGCCCCGCGCGCTATATATCGTGGGCGGAGCGCCAGCACCGCTGGATGCGGGGCGACTGGCAGCTGCTGCCGTGGCTGGGCCGCACCGTGCCCACAAAGGACGGGCGCAGGAAGAATCCGCTGCCTGGCCTCGCCAAATACCAGATGCTGGACAACCTGCGCCGCAGCCTGTCGGTGCCGCTGTCGTTTATCGTGATACTGCTGTCGCAGACGGCGTTTTTCAGCTCGGCGTTCTTCTGGTTTGTGTCCGGCATACTGCCGCTGTTTATCGACGCTGTGCTGGATTTCGTGTCGCGCATACTGACGCTGATCAAAAACGCCGGCAAGGGCACCACGCTCAAGGACATATGGTACGAGACGCGCACGCTGTTTGAGATGTCGTTTTATCGCTGTGCGTTTCTGCCCTATGAGACGGTGCGCGCGCTGGACGCGATATTGCGCACGCTGTGGCGCGTGCTGGTGTCGCACAAGCGCATGCTGCAGTGGGTGACGGCGGCGGAAGGCGAGAAGAGCGCCCGCGACGGCGCGGCCTATTATTGGAAGCGCATGGCCGCCGCCCCGCTGCTGGCCGCGGCGCTGTACGTGCTGTC
>JBMNOT010000206.1:0-3751 GCA_050943225.1 Christensenellales bacterium
TGAAGTATACAAGTTCAATCATCACATCCCCCCATATCCCCCCATCAAATAATCCTCCAAATCCCCCCGCAGCTTCCGCGGCGCAAACGCCTCGCGCACCTCGCCGCGCACGGGCAGCGGCACTTCCTGCCGCCGCGAGCACCAGTAGCGCAGCGCGTCCGGGCTGTGCGTGATGTCGTGCGGCTTGGTCGCCGCGTCGCCCGGCTTTTTGGGGTCGTGCTGCAAAAGCGGCAGCGCACGGAGCAGCGGCGTGCACGTGGAGAAGATTTTCAGCCTCGGCTCCCCGTCGTCGGCTCGCAGGTACTCCTTCACCGCCAGCCAGCCGTCAATGCGGCGGTTGCCCGCCTTTACAAGCGGCACGCCGTGGTCCGCGAATATCTCCGCCGCGGAAAGCCCGGTGTCCTGCCGCCTGTTCCAGAGGTCCGGCGGCGCGATGTACTCGCACACCTCCTCGGGCCCCGCGCTCAAAATAGCTTTGGCGGCCATCGCCACCGTCATGTCCCGCTTCTCCAGGCTGCGGTAGCAGTACGCCCTGCCGTCCGGGCTCACCGCAAACCACAGCACCGCCAGCATGTCGAGGCCGTAGTCCAGCGCCGCGCTGCACCGCCAGCCCCGCGGTATCTCAAACGGCTCGCACACGTGCACGTCCCGGCTGAACTCGGTGAAAAACTGCCCGGAGAACACGTCCCAGTCGCCGTCCAGCCACGCGCGCCTCAGCTCCGGAGACAGGCTCTTTAATTGCTTTACGTAGTCGGCGCTGTCCATCGCGCGCCGCACCCGCTCCTTTTCGCTGATGTCCTGCTTTTTCAGCGCCTTCATCGCTTTCAGATAACCCGCGTCGCCCGCGAACAGCGGCGCGTTGTCCCACACCCGCGCGCGGATAAACGCGTAGTCCGCCGGATCCTCGCCGAGCCGGTAGTCGCGGTCAATGAACAGCCGCTTCACCCAAGCGTGCCCCACGCCGCCGGGGTTGCATGTCAGATACGTCCGCTTGGGATACGGCCCCGCGCCGCGCACGCAGGCATTGAGCCACCTGAACTGCGTCTCAGAAAGTTGCGTCGCCTCGTCGATGAACAGCACGTCGTATTCCTGACCCTGATACTGCCGCACGTCGTCCTCGCTGTCGCAGTACCCCAGCTTCAGCCGCGCCCCGCCGGGAAACAGGAACACCTTGTCGCTGTCGCTGTATCTGGGCCTTATGGACGCAGGCAGCCGTTCGTACGCGTCCAGCAGCCGGCTGGTGTGGTTCTCGCGCAGCTCCGGAAACGTGCGCCGCACCAGCAGCATGCGTATGCCCGGGTGCTCAAACCCCAGGTACGTCGCCTTGGTTCTCACCGCATGGCTCTTGCCGCCGCCCCTCGCCCCGCCATACGCCACATACCGCGCCTCGCTGCTCAAAAACAGCGCCTGCTTAAACGTCGGCTCTCCCAGCGCCGCCCGCAGCGCCGCCTCAATCTTCTCGCCTGTCATATACATCCCCTCAATTCTGCCCAAACAAAAAGCACCTTCTTTGGCGCTTCAATTCTCAACATAGTGCAAAATATTAATTCGCGGTCGGACTTTACTTACTCCCCAATCCGTGCAGCCCGCACCATGCCCCCACCAAAAATCATAATAATCCGTGGGCAAGTCCGATTAACATCCATACCGTGCCGCCCACACCTCGACCACCCCAACAATCTATAATCCGTGGGCAAGTCGGGCTCCGATTGACCCCGAAAAACCTTGGTTTTTCGGGGGCCCCCATCCCGTGCAGCCCACACCTTGTGAGTTTACGCGGTTTCGAGGTACGAGGAATCGCGTAAACTCGGTAAACCCGGCCGAAAAACGTCAGGTTTTCGGCCATAATTAAAAGCGCCTTTATAAGACGCCTTTGGAATCGGTTGTCCGTCCTATGTTAGTCCTCTATGATATGAATCACGCTCACCGGGCAGGATTCCTCGGCCTCCCGCGCAGTGTCCTGCACTTCCTCGGGAATCTCGTCCACATACACTTCCGCCAGCCCGTCCGCCGCCATGCGAAATACCTCGGGGCACGTATCCGCGCACAGCTCACAAGAAATGCATCCGTCACGATCGATTTCAGCTCTCATGGGTAAACCTCCTTGTCAACTCATATCCGTTATATTCTTGCCGACGCCAAACCGCGCTATTCATCCGGCCGGCAGAATCTTCCTTTTGTGTCCATTTTGACCGCTGTGCGCCCGTTTGTCAAGATTTTAACGTGCAAACTTTTTGTACCGACCCAGGTCAAACGGCGGCCCGCCGCCCGCCTGCCCCGCCGCAGCCCTGTTGCCGAAAGCCCCGGTCGCTTCCAGCAGCTTAAGACCCAGCGTCGCGGGCTTGCCGCTCTCCTCCCAATACCTCTGCAGGTGCAGCATCGCCTTAGCCACGCAGTCCGCCAGCGCCGCATTGGGCAAAAGCCCCTCTTCCAAATCCTCCCGGCACACATAACCGCGCCGCCAAAGCTCCAGCGTCTCCCGCGTAATGTCCAGCTCGATGCACAGCCCTGCCAAACTGTAGCGCCCCGCTTCCGCCGCCGCCTTAAGGTACGCCTGCGCCCTCTCCTTCGCCGCATCCACATCCAGCTGCCAAACGCCGTCTTTCAGCACCGCATACGCCTCGCCCGCTGCCATCCGGCTGCCGCTTACGCGCTTCTTCCTCATGCCTTGCCCCTCCTCGCATCCTGCTGCATCATACCACGCATCATCTTTCACGGTCTTTCAACTTTCCCGCAAGGAAAACGGACGCGCCGTTGATATCTCCCAGTAAATGGCGTATAATATACCAGGAACATCCATAGAGCGCCGGGCTTTTGCAACAGCCTGCGGCCCCATCCCCTCCCGGCGATATTTTTCCACAAGGAGGAAACAATCCATGCGAAAGACCAGTCGGATTCTCGGCATCATTAGCAGCAGCCTGTGTACGCTAAGCGGCCTTATGCTTATCCCGCTCGCCGGCGTCATGACTTCGATGCTCGGCCAGCTTGGCAGCTATTTTGGCTCCTCAAACGCGTACATCTTCGACACGGTATCCAACACGATTTCCGTCGTGTACTACGTCATCGGCGGGCTGGCCATCGTCGCGGCCATACTCGGCTTCATCGCGGCCGGAATCGTGACGCGCAACAACACCGCGGCAGGTGCGCTCTACATCGTCGCCGCCGTACTGGGCTGCGCATCCCTGCCCAGCCTGGTGCTGTTCATCATCGCGGCCGTCTATGCGTACAAGAAGGAAAAGCCGCCCGCCTCACCGGCTTACGCACCCTACGGCGCATACCCGCCGCCTCCCGGCGCGTATCCTCCGCCTCCCGGTGCATATCCTCCGCCTCCCGGAGCTTATCCTCCGCCGCCGCAGGGCGCATACCCGCCGCCTCCCGGTGCATATCCTCCGCCGCCGCAGGGCGCATATCCGCCGTCTCCCGGTGCATATCCTCCGCCGCCGCCTCCGCCACAGGGCGAGGATCAGCCGCCGCAGCCTGACGACGGAGCTTCCGAAACCCCGCCGTCCGGCGATTCAGGCGAGGCGTAATCCCGCCGCGGCGTCCACGGGGAGGTCCCACCCATGCGCACAACCAGCCGGATACTGGGCATTATCGGCAGCGCGCTGGCAATACTTTTGGGCGGCCTGTCCATGCTGACCGCCCTATCCCGGGCTCCAGCTCCAGCGGCGGGTTTTACTTCGACGACAGCTTCAGCGCCGCCGCGCTAACTGCCGAACCGCTGCCGAATCTCAGCAGCTCTTTTTGGGAC
>JBMNOT010000207.1:0-3750 GCA_050943225.1 Christensenellales bacterium
CACTGCGGGGCACCACCCCCCCCGCCGGGTAGGTGGCGGCCAAGACTGTACCGCGCCTTCTCACAGCATATGCGCATGCTGCGTCAGGCACGGCCTGTCTTCTGTTCTCGCGCCGCCGCGCCGCCAAAATCTTTCGCGGCGCAGCAGACTTTATATACGCTTAGCCCTGTGTCACAATTTGCACGCTGGCGCTTGCGCCCACCCTGTTGGCGCCAGCTGCCAGCAGCGCACTCACCGTGGCTGCATCCTTCACACCGCCATCGATCTTGATGCCGATGCTCTTGCCGATGATGGAACGCACGAATTTGACATCTTCCACCACGGCCTTCTTTCCTGTCAGCGCGTTGCTGATCTTGATGAAGTCCACACCGGCCTGTTTGACCATGGTCAGCACTTTCACCTTTTCTTCTTCGGTATACAGCCCCTGCTCGTAAATGGCCTTCACCTTGACGCGGCTGCCCGCCGCGCTCAGCATGGCATCCAGGTCCTTCCTCGCAGCATCCATGTCGCCCGATTTGATAGCCACTATCTGCAGCGAGATGTCCAGCTCACCCGCGCCGTTCATGATAGCCTCGCGGATCTCGGTGATCTTGGCTGCAGTGGATGCCGCGCCGTGCGGAAAACCGATGGGTACGCAGACCGGAATACCGGTATCCGCCAACGCCTCTGCCGCCTCCGCCGCAAAAAACGGCGTCACGCAGATATTGGCGAAGCGGTATTTTCGAGCGTCCTCGCAGCCCTTCAGTATCTTTTCACGCGTCATGTCCGGGTTCAACAGAGAGTGCTCAATCGCCGCGGCAATCTGCGTCATGTTATACGACAGCACCGGCACCGTCAGGTTCTGCAAACCGGCGCTGCCGATGCGCGCGTACACCTCTTTGGTGACCCGTTCCACGACTTCTCTGATATCTATACTGTTCAGATCCATAGCCCAATTCCTTTCCGCCTACAGGCGCACGATCTCGCCGTCGAACGAAAAGTGATCCAGCACACCGCAGATGGTCAGGTCCGCAATCACCTTTTTGTCCTCCAGCAGCATCTGGGACGCGCCGCCATCCTCGTTGACAAGCACGATATCGCCCACTCCCGCGTGCGCACAATCGAACGCAATCCGCCGGGGACCTATCGGGTTCCCTTTGGTATCGATGTATTCCACCAGCAATAGCTTATAGCCATAGTGGGTTTTGTTTTTGACCGTGGACACAACGTTGCCCACGACCCGTCCGATTTTCAATGGCCCGCTCTCGCTTTCCTCTTATTTTGTAGGCAGTATCGCTTCCACTTCGTCGTGCGGACGCGGAATGACATGTACGCTGTACAGCTCGCCCACGCGCTTGGCAGCCGCTGCGCCCGCGTCTACCGACGCCTTCACCGCGCCGACGTCACCGCGTACCATTACCGTCACCAGACCGCTGCCGATCTTCTCCTTGCCAATTAGCGTCACGTTCGCCGCTTTCACCATGGCGTCCGCCGCCTCGATCGCACCCACGAGACCCTTGGTCTCAACCATACCCAATGCCTGTTTTTCCATTGATAAAACTCCTTTCAAATTCTTTTTGTTGTTATATGTTTTCGTTGTACTCGTCTATAAACCCCATGATGGAAGCATCGAAGGGATTCAGCCTGTTTTGGTCGAGAAACGGCATAGCCGCTTCTTTGGAGCCGATCAGATACACAAAGTCGCCGTCGCCCGCGAGACGCATCGCATCCGCAGCTACAATAGTGTTCGTCACGACGCCATTTTCGATGACCTCTACCAGCTTCAACGCTACGCCCACCAACGCAGGGTCTTTTTGTGTGCAGACGACGCTGCCCACCACTCTGCCGACGTACATAGGTTACGCCTTCGTCGCAGATTTCGCTTTTGTCTCAGCCTTAACCGATGCGGATTCACCCTTTTGCGGCAGTATGCCTTCCACTTCGTCGTGCGGACGCGGAATGACATGCACGCTGTACAGCTCGCCCACGCGCTTGGCAGCCGCTGCTCCTGCGTCTACCGACGCCTTCACCGCGCCGACGTCACCGCGTACCATCACGGTCACCAGACCGCTGCCGATCTTCTCCTTGCCAATCAGCGTCACGTTCGCCGCTTTTACCATGGCGTCCGCCGCTTCGATCGCGCCCACGAGACCCTTAGTCTCAACCATACCCAATGCTTCCTTAATCATGTTTACCCTTCTCCTTTAAAGTGTTCATCAATTCAATATATTGCTTTGAATAAATCCGGATGAGGCGACGGTATAACCACCGTATTCGCCATCATGCCGTGTTCTTCACCCATATCTGCTGCTGCAGCCACAGCCGCTTTAACAGCCGCCACGTCGCCCGTCAATGTGATGAACGACTTGCCGCCAAGACCGCGCCCCAGGCGTATCTCAATAAGATCGATCTCCGCAGCCTTTACCGCGGCATCAGCGCAGATCACCGCAGAGGCGATCGAGTATGTCTCGATGATGCCCAGCGCCGCAGTTTCCTTGATCTCGGTGCAGGCCGACAGCGCCGCAATCACCTGCTCATGTACATTGGGAATCACGATGCTGTCCACCAGATAGTTGCCGGCTGCCGGCTCGCCATCCGCCACGGACGCCTTCACCGCCGCAACATCGCCCGCTACCAGCACGACATACTTGCCGGCGCACACCGGCTGCGCAGTCACCAGTTCCACGGCCGCCGCTTTGAGCATCGCGTCGCCAGCTTCTATGCCGGCCGGTATGCTGTTGGTCTCGATCATTCCAATTGCGTTCATTTTTCCACCTTCCTTAGCTTAAGCCGTCTGAGATATCACGATCTCCCGGTCTGTCACACTCACCACATTGCCGCCGCTGATGCTCGCATGGATTTTGGCGCCCAGGCGGCCTTTCGGGATATCCGCAATCAGCGCGCCTTTTTCCACCCGGCTGCCCACCGACACCACTGGCACCGACGGCGCCCCGATATGCTGCTGCAGCGGTATGGTGACTTTCGTCACGCCCAGGTCACGCTCGTCCAGCGGCGCGGGAACGTCGTAGTCCGCCACGCCCATGCGGGAGATCAGCCGTTTTACCGGCAGCCGCGTCATCTCAAGGTTCGCATTGGGGCTTCCTTTCACTTCCTTGCGCGGCTTGTAGCCCGCCTGCATCAGCCCCTGCTTCATGTTCTGCATCATGCGCGAAGGCTTAAGCCCGAAGTTGCACGCGTAGTAAGTGCATATGCCGCAGTCGCAGCAGGACAGCACGCCATTTGGGTCGCCCAGTTGAGCCCCTTGGCCCATTGCCGCGGCGCGCATCGCCTTGTGCGGCTCCACGCCCAGCCCCAAGGCATTGCGCGGGCACATCAGCGTGCACATGTTACACTGGCAGCACACCGCTTTGGCCATGCGGATCTCTTCCTCGGTGTTGGGCGTCTTCAGCGCGATCAGCCTGTGGCTGCTGCGGAACACCAGCACACCGCCCGTCGTCTTGGTGACAGGCGCGTCCCAATCGTCGCACAGCTTGCCCATCGCCGGCCCGCCGATGATCAGCGTGTACCCTTCCTCACTCGCCGGACCTCCCGCCGCCGCAATCAGCGCGCGCAGCGGCGTGCCGATCGGCACTTTCAGCGTCACGGGGCTGGCAACCTCGCCGTTCACCGTGACATACTTATCGGTAACCGGCTTGCCGTCCAGCGCGTTCGCGATGTTGATGAACGTATTGACGTTGTTCACCACCGCGCCCACATCCAGCGGCAGACCGCCCGTGGGCACCACGCGCCCCGTGATGTCATATACCATCT
>JBMNOT010000208.1:0-3748 GCA_050943225.1 Christensenellales bacterium
GTATAGTTTTCATGCGAGGATTCCTTTCTCTCTGATGTAGTTCTTTTGCAATTACAACTTTATCAGATTTTTGGAATCCTTGCTTTTTCTTTTCCCTTAACTGTTACACATCATTGTACAACCTACAGGAGGAATTAATAAACCCCGGTAAAATCGTCGTCGAAATACCGGGGTTTCTTTCTCACATACGCTTTGGGGTTCGGAGGCCTGCGCGTGACGGGATTGAGGCCGTCCCACGTCTGCCGCTGCGCCCTGGCCAGCTCGCGCTTGGCTTTCTTGGAAAGCTTCTCTTTGGGAATGAATTTGTCCATGGATACCCCTCCCGACATTTTTAATGTTTGACTCCCATGCGATTTTTATACGGTATATGCCGTTATTCATCTCCCGCCTTGAAGTTGTATATGGCGCGGATGACGCAAACCACCTCCGCGGTATCGCCGATGTGGCGGAGAATAGCGTCCATCGGCTTGTAGGCCATCGGGCACTCGTCCAGCGTGTCGCGGGAAACCGTGGTGGAGTAGACGCCGTCCATTTCCGACTTGAACTGCGTGAGCGTGAAGCTCTGCTTGGCCTGCGTGCGGCTCATCAGACGGCCTGCGCCGTGCGGCGCGGAGCAGTTCCAGTCCTCGTTGCCCTTGCCGATGCAGATAAGGCTGCCGTCGCGCATGTTGATGGGGATGAGCAGCTTTTCCCCGGCGCGCGCGGACACCGCGCCCTTGCGCAGCACCATGGAATCGGTATCCACGTAGTTATGTATCGTGGTAAACTGCTCCTCGGCAGTCAGCTTCATGCCGCGGATGATGTCATCCATGATGGCGCGGCGGTTCAGCGCGGCGAACTGCTGCATTAGCTTCATGTCGTGAATGTACTGCTCGAACAGCTCGCCGGATACATACGCCAGCGACTTGGGGATGCCGGTATTTTTGGCATTCTTTAATGCCTTGACGGCGGCGTTGATCTCCTTATGGCGTCCCTCGGCCTTGAGCCGCTCGATCAGCGCGTCTATGTCCGCCTGGGTGCTGCCGCTGCACTGGCGGTACGCCTGTTCCTGATAGTATGTGGCAACCTCAAGGCCCAGCTTGCGGCTGCCCGAGTGGACCACCAGATACAGCGTGCCGTCTTCCGCTTTGTCCACCTCGATAAAGTGGTTGCCCCCGCCCAGCGTGCCGATGGACAGCTCGCCGCGGCGGGTGTTGACATGTTTACGGCAATAGAGCTGGCTGAGGTCGATCTCATCGGCGTAGCGGTGCGGCTGCTTGCGGATGTCAAAGCCGGAAGGGATGGCGTTGCAAATCAGCCTGTCCAGCTTACTCAGGTCTATGCGCTTTTCGCGCAGGCGCACCGTTTCCATGCCGCAGCCGATGTCCACGCCCACCAGGTTGGGCACGATCTTGTCGGATATGGTCATGGTGGTGCCGATGGTGCAGCCCGCACCCATGTGCACGTCCGGCATGATGCGGATGCGGCTGCCCGCGGTAAACGCCTGGTCGCACAGCAGCTTAATCTGCGCCAGTGCGCCTTCCTCCACAGTGTCAGTAAATATTTTGGCGGTATTATACTTTCCTTTAACCTCTATCAATGCTTTAACCTCTCTTAATCACAAACAAAAAGCGCTTCCGTTTCAGCCGGAAGCGCAGCGTATGCGTCGTACTATATGAAACTGAAATGAACGCGCAGACAGGAATGCTTCCGGTATAAGCTATTGGGCCCATTATAAAGTTTTGACATACTGTCCGCCGTCCTTTCTGGTTATTTCCAGTTTATTATACCGGTCTGGCAAGCTGCGTGTCAATATGAGCGCCGGGAAAGGGGCATATATTGCGGGAAGCATGCCGCGGGTGTATCATATGGTCAGACGGTCAGGGAGGATATGGATATGGCTTTTTTATGGTGCACGGTGCGCGTGAAGGATTTAGAACGGTCGGTGAAGTTTTATGAAGACGTTGTGGGACTCAAGGTAGTCCGCCGTCTGCCCGGCCCCCACGGCGATATCGTGTTTCTGGGCGCCGGCGGGGAAACGCTGTTGGAGCTGATGGGCGGACGTAGCAAAAATGTGGACGAGGATATCTCCATCGGGTTTTGCACGGGCGATCTGGACGCTTTGACGAAAGAGCTGCATGCCAGGGGCGTCAAGATACACAGCGGGCCGTTTTCGCCTGCGCCGGGAGTGCGCTTCCTGTTTGTGCAGGACCCGGACGGCCTAAAAGTGCAGTTCGTAGAGCAGTCGGGCGGGCAGCCAGGCTGAGCTGATATCTTACGGGAACTGGCGCGGCGCTGGCGCCGGTAAATCTATATACAGTTGTCCGGATATTGGCGATTGGAATGCGGCAGAAATGCTGAAAAACAGCATTGCACAGCGGCGGGAAATGTTATATGATGAGCGGTATAAACCATGGGGGAGTCGTTTGCGCCGCGAAAGCGGCGTGGCAAATCAACATCGCGGCCTTGTGGCCTGGTTTGCCTTAAAGAACAAGACTCATGGGCATTTTTGGCCTGTGGGTCTATTCATTTGCAATTTACGATTCATTTACAAAGGATTATAACGGATGGATTGGCTGGAGCTGATATTTATCGCCATAGGGCTGTCGATGGACGCGTTTGCTGTCGCGGTGAGCAAGGGTCTGTGCGTGAAAGATAATCAATGGCGAGACGCGCTGGTGACCGGCGCTTATTTCGGCATATTTCAGGCGGCCATGCCGCTCGCCGGGTATGCGCTGGGCTCGCAGTTCAAGAGCGTTATCGACAAGTCGGCCCACTGGATCGCGTTCGGCCTGCTGCTGCTCATCGGGCTTAATATGATCCGCGAGTCGCGCCGACCGGATGACGCGCCGGCGCCGATCTACGGCTTCAAAAAGATGCTGCTGCTTTCGCTGGCCACCAGCATCGACGCGCTGGCTGTGGGCGTCACCTTTGTGGTGTTTGAGGGCAGCATACTGCTGGCGGTGCTGGCTATCGGCGCCATCACGTTTACCATTTCTGCTGTGGGCGTGAAGATTGGCTGCGCGTTTGGCAGCCGCCTGAAATCCAAAGCGGAAATCGCAGGCGGCATCATATTGATACTGATCGGCATAAAAATACTTCTGGAACATCTTGGCGTCATCAATTTTTAGGAGGCGTTTGAGGAGACATAGATTATGGGCATACGGTATTTGCACACCAATATCATCGCAAAAGATTGGCGGGCGCTGGCGGCGTTTTATATCGAGGTGTTCGGCTGCGAGCCGGTGCAGCCCGGGGGAGAGCCGGTCGACGAGTCGGATGGACAGACAGGCATATGCGGCATGCGCATGACAGGCGCGCGGCTTAAGCTGCCGGGCAGCGACGCCATGCTGGAGATACTCTCATGCGAACCGGAGGGGCTGGACTCGTGGCGGCCCGTTAACCGGCCGGGCCTGGGGCATCTCGCGTTCTATGTGGACGACATCGAGCAGACGCTGGCCGATATAACGGCACACGGCGGGCAGCAGGTGAGCGAAGTGGTGCGCCACACGGCCAGCGAAGGGGGCACCTTGATAACGGCATACGCCTGCGACCCGGAAGGGAACGGGCTGGAGCTCCAAAATTGGTGCAAGAAGTAATTTTCTTGAATAAATTTTATATAAAGCCTGGACAAATCCCATTTCAGGCTATAAAGTTAAGTCAGCAAACCTCAACGTTGAAGAACGTGTTACTGCAAGAAGTAATCTGACGAAAATATCTCCACCCAGGTATCTGCGGTTAAACCGATAACAGTATTCATCAAGGTAAC
>JBMNOT010000209.1:0-3737 GCA_050943225.1 Christensenellales bacterium
GTCGCGATCACAGGCAACGTGCCGGCGGATCTTTTAGGCCGGGACAGCTTTCAGGAAGTGGACATCATGGGCGTCACGATGCCTATCACCAAGCACAACTACCAGATACAGAAAGTGGAGAAAATATCCGACGTGTTCCGCGAGGCGTTCGCGTTCGCCCGGAGCGGGCGGCCCGGCCCGGTGCTGATCGACGTCACAAGCGACATATTCACGCAGAGCTGCGAGTACACGCCGCCGGAAAATCCGCTGGAGATACCCTGCAAGCTGTCCGACATCCCAATGGAGAAAATCAGGGAACTCATCAGCAAAGCGGAGCGTCCGGTTATACTTGCGGGCGGCGGCGTGGTGCTGTCGGGCGCGGAGGACGAGCTCTTTGAGCTGGCGGAGCGCATCGACGCGCCGGTGGCGTGTTCGCTGATGGCAGTGGGGTCGTTCCCGTCCGACCATCGCCTGAGCATGGGCATGGTGGGCATGCACGGCACCAAGGCGAGCAACATGGCGTTCCAGACATGCGACCTTTTGATCGTGCTGGGCGCGCGCTTTTCCGACCGCGTGACGGGTGACCCAAGCACGTTCGCGTCCCACGCGAAGATCATCCAGATCGACGTAGACGCGTCCGAGGTGAACAAGAACATTCCGGCGCACGTGTACATGATTCAGGATATCAAGTGCGCGCTGAAACAGATTATCAAAGAGGTGCCCCAAAAGTCGCATGAAGAGTGGGTGAAGAACGTGGCCGAGTGGCGCAGGGAGAACGACGCGCACATCCCGGCGGACCATCTGCCCCGCAACATCATGCGCACCATCGACGAGCTGGTGGGTGAAGACACCATCATCGTGACGGACGTGGGTCAGCACCAAATGTGGACGGCGCAGTATTTCCCGTTCAAGAAGCACAATGCGTTTCTGACTTCCGGAGGCCTCGGCACCATGGGCTACGGTTTGGGCGCGGCCATTGGGGCGCAGTGCGCCTGCCCGGAAAAGCGCGTGCTGCACATCACTGGCGACGGCTGCCTGCGCATGAACCTCAACGAGATGGCCACCACGGTGCGGTATAACCTGCCTGTGGTGACGATACTGCTGGATAACCAGTCGCTGGGCATGGTGCGTCAGTGGCAGACGCTGTTCTTTGACGGCCGGTATTCCGAAACGACGCTGCCGCCTCTGGATTTCTGCGCCATCGCAAAGGGCTTTGGCTATGCGCTGGCCCGCAAGGTGAACAACGCAAACGTTTTCCGCGACGCGCTGAAAGAAGCGCTGGATACCCGCAAGCCCTGCCTTGTCCACGTGGAGATCGACAAGGATACGATGGTGCTGCCTATGGTGGCGCCCGGCGCGTCCATCGACAACATCGTCATGAGCATATCGTAAACCGCCTGATCTTAAGCGCCGGAGCCCAGAACCGGCGCTTTTTATATGCAAAAAATCGCTGGCATGATTTTCTCCGGTATGCCGCTGTTTCGGAGTATTTTGGGGTCATTATGAGAATCTTAGAGTAAGGGAAACGCCGGCAAATTCAGCGTTTTCAAAAAAAGCGATGAAGGAAGGCCCAGTATGAGGCAACTCGCACGCTATGTGATCGTGATATTCTGCATTGCGCTGGCGCTTTCGGGATGCTCGAGCGACGAATCTCAAAGCGCCTCCACGCAGCTGCCCGGCGGCGGTCAGTCGCCCGCTGCCAGTTCGTCGAGCATGCCGCAGACGTCCCAGCAGGGCGGAGGCGGCGGGCAGATAATTGAGCCCAAGCAGCTGATATCCAAGGAAGAGGCGGCGCAGCTGCTCGGAGAGCCGGTCAAAGACGGGATGACGGACGAAAAACCGGTGCTGGGTATGAAGATATGCTTCTACACAGCGGAAAATTCCGCTTCCAAGAGTTACCTGCAGATCGCGTTGGTTCAGTCGGGCATGCTGCAGCAAGGGCAGGAGCAGCCGCAGGCTTCCGCAAGCCCCGGCGCCTCCAGCCAGCCTGACGGCCAAGGCGGCGGCCAGAGCAGCAGTCCCCAAGACAGCCAGGGCAGTTCCGGCGGTGGCGAGCAGCTGACGCCAAAGGCGCTATTTGAGGCGCTCAAGCAGTCGATGGAAGACCTGAATTCCGTCGAAACCGGGCGTATTGGTGACGACAATTTTCTGACGGCGCAGGGCATGGGAATACTGTCGGGAGAGTACTACATATACGTATCGGCCGGCAGCAACGACCCGGCTGCTATACCCGACATAGTCAAAGCGGCCGGCGAAATGGCGGTCCGCAATATGAAACGGATACAGGGGCAGTAACGGAAAAGAAAGACCCGCTTCCACTTGCGGAGCGGGGTCTTATTTTATTCCGATTTTGTTTCGCCCTCTGATGAATCCCGGCTGTCGCTTTTGGGGGATTCCGCGCTTTCCGCGGGAGATTCCTGACCGCCTTCAGGCGTTTGCTCCGCTTCACTGAGCATGTCGGCCACTTTCTGCTCCAGTTCGGATTTTCCGGACGACTCTTCGGGCTGCGACTGCTGTGCTTCGCTCAGCATGTCGGCTATTTTCTGTTCCAGCGAAGTGGCGCGGTTTTCTTCCTCTTCAGCTTTCGCTTCTTCAGCGGACTTCTTCTCTTCCGGTATTCTGATGGGCGGCTGCGTACCCTCGGCAACGCGCCTGCGGTATTTCAGATAAGGCAGTATCACGCCCAGCACCAGCAGCGCCGCGAATCCGACCACGATGATAATTATTTTTAAGACATCGGGCATCGCAATCTGGGGGTCGTTGAGTATCTGGATTGCGTACAGCAGCAGAGTGAACACAACGGTGTCGATCAGCGCCAGCGAAAACAGGCCGAGGCGCAGGCGGTAATGAGTCTCGACCCGCCGACGGCCGAACGTGATCGCCAGAAACACAGCCACAAACAGGTAGTTCAGCAGGCTGTTTTGCTCGATGACGTCTTTTCTTGTCAGTAAGCTGGGAATAAATATGGACAGCATCAGCGCGATGCCGCACAGCACGCCAACGATTATCTGCACGATTCGCAGCTGAGTGTCGGTCAGCTTCTTTTTTCCTTCCGAAGGCTCTAAACCCTCGTTTTCACCATTCAGAGTTGATTTTTCCTGGTTTATGTCGCTCATTGATATCTCCTTTTCAATTTTTCAACGGTTATTATGTCATACATTTATCTTATTTTCCATAGTAAAACGAAAAATCTTGTTTATTTTTAAGTCTCTTTCTGTTAGAATGTTCTTTAGTCATTATAAGATCAGTTCGAAGTCAACTGGTTGTGAATATGTTGGAGGAAATGTATGAAATTTTACAGCACAAGCGACATAAGAAACATTACGCTCGTGGGCCACGGCGGAGAGGGCAAAACGACCTTGGCCGAAGCTATGCTTTTTGTAGGCGGTATGATCGACAGGCAGGGGAAAACCGAAGACGGCAATACTGTCATGGATTTTGACCCGGAGGAAACAAAAAGACATATATCGATCAGTTCCGCAGTCGCTCCTGTGGAATGGAAAAACACCAAAATCAACATCGTTGACACGCCGGGGTACTTCGATTTCATAGGCGACGCCACTTCCGGCTATTATCTGGCCGACAGCGCGATTATCGTTGTGGGCGGCCTTGCCGGTCTCACCGTGGGCGCGGAAAAGGCATGGGACGCCAGCACCAAGGCGGGCATCTCCAAAGCATTCTTTGTCAACCAGATGGACAAGGAACACGTGGACTTCGACATAGTGGTTGACTCGCTCAAAGAGAAATACGGTACCAAG